>NZ_JBHUDD010000053.1:0-136252 GCF_042677865.1 Lacimonas salitolerans
CTACCCCCCGGGTGGGTCATTTTTAAATGATCACGATGGGTCAGTTTTGAATGCAGATTGACACCCAGCGCCACCCAGACCAGCAGCGGCAGCGCCAACCAGTCGGTCGCCACGATGTCGCGCCAGCCCCAGGCCCCCACCAGCACCGCACCGGCCACCAGCATGCCGAAGGTGAACACCACCGCCGGCTCGCCCCGGTTCAGCTTGCGCACCAGCGGGGTATAGACCGCATGCGCCACGCAGCCGATGAAATACACCGCCTCGCCGCGCCCCACCTGAAACTGCGACAGCAGGTCCAGATCGGCGCGAAAGATCACCCACAGCGCCCCGGTGGCCCCGATCGCCAGCGCGCCCGCCATGCGCGGGGTGGTGATCTGGCGCAGCAGGAACCAGCCCGCGATGGCCGAGATGATCGGCGTCAGCGTGAACACCGCCGAGGCCGACACCGCAGGCGCGGTTTTCAGACCTTCGAACATCAGCACGAAATAGACGCCGAATATGCCACCCAGCAGCAGATACCGCCACGGCGCGCGCAATGCCTCGCGCTTGATGCCGCGGGTGGCGATCGCCACAGACCCCACGATCACCGCCGCCAGCGCGAACCGCAGCGCGTTCAGCGCCGACGGGGCGATGTCATTGGCCACCATCACACCCAACGAGAATGACCCCGCCACCAGCGCCGAGAACAGCAGCATGGCCAGATGGCCCCTTGCGGCCTCGGTCACGGGCGCGGGTCCGGCACGCCCCATGCCTGCGCGCGTTCCTTCAGAAATGTCAGCAGGGTCTGGACCTTGACCGTGCGGTGCAGATCGACATGGGTGACCAGCCACATCGGCACCTCCCACTCGCGCAGGGGCGGCATCACTTCCAGCAGGTCGGGATGATGCACGGCCTCCCACAGCGGCAGGAACCCGATCCCGCCCCCGTCGACGACTGCCAGTTCCAGCGCCCGCGTCTCGGTGCTGCGAAACCGGATCGCGGCATCGTCCACATTGCGGCGCAGCCACTTGTTGAACGGCGCGCGCATGCCCGGATCATCATGCGCAACGAACACGTGATTGCCGAAATCCTCGGGGCCATCGGGCAGCCCGTGCCGGTCGGCATAGTCACGCGCGGCATACAGGCCATACCCCTGGCGAAAGAACGGCTGCACCACGTTGTCGGGTTCATCCGGGGCTGTTTCGCCCGCGCGGATCGCCACATGCGCCTCGCCGTATTCCAGCCGGAACAGCCGTTCGCCGGTCAGATAGCGCAGGACGATATCGGTGTGCGTGTCCTGAAACATCTTCAGCGCGGGCGACAGCAGCGGCGCCAGCCCCGACAGCGAGGTGATCACCAACTCGCCCGTCATGTCGTTGGTGCCGCCCTTCAGACGCCCGGCCAGTTGGTGAAACTGCTCGTCCGTGGCCTGCGCGACACGCAGCAGGTCGGCGCCTGCTTCGGTCGGGGTGTAGCCGCGTGCGTGCCGCTGGAACAGCTTGACGCCCAGCCGTCCTTCCAGCGCGTCGATATGGCGGATCACGGTGGCGTGGTGCACGCCCAGAACCTCGGCCGCGCCGCTGACCGTGCGCAGCCGCGCCACCTGAAACGCGGTGCGAATCTCATCCCAGTTGTCCATGCCTGCCTCTTGCTGCCCGCAACCGGAGGTGACTATGCGCGCGGCCCGGCCAAATGGCCAGAGCCGCCGGGACAATAGCCCGAAACAAAGCGCTTGAACGCCCGCAGCATCGGGCGCACCGCCTCCATGGCCTCGCGGGCGCAGGCCAGATCGCCGCGCGCCGCGGCCTGCTGGCAGCCGCGCAACTGCCCGCCGATCACGCGCAGGCCCATCACATCCGCCGCCCCGGCCACGCGATGCGCCTCGGCGGCCAGCGCCTCGGGCGACAGACCGGGGATGCCATCGGCCAGCCCCTGGACCTGCGCCGCCAGCGTTTCCATTTGGCGGCACACGCCCGCGCGGCCCAGCAGAGCTTCCAGTTCGGACAGGATGTCCGGCTCGGGACGGCCCGCAGCGTCAAGACCGGCGGTCGGCCCGCTCGCGCGCGGCCCGGATGCCCCCGCCCCGCCGCGCACCATATGTTGCAGCTTGCGCCGCAGGTCGGACGTGTCGAACGGCTTGTGCATCAACCGCCCCTCGCTGGCCATGCGCCGTTCGAATGCGATGCTGTGGGCGGTGACCGCCCCGCCGGTCAGAAACAGAAACGGCGGGCCATCCGGGCCGACCGCCGTGCAAAAGGCAGGCCCGTCCATGTCGGGCATCATGATGTCACACAGGATGATGTCGCAGCCCTGACCGGCCCGCAGCGCCTCCAGCGCGCGGCGCGCGTCGTTGAACACGGTGATGTCAAAGGCATCCTCCAGCATCCGCGCCACCAGCGTGGTGACCAGCACATCGTCATCCACCACCATCACCCGTGGCCGCGCCGCCCCGGCCGCCCGCCGCGCCGCCGCCTGCGCCACCGTGCCGGCCTCTCCCCTGTCGGCCAGCGCCGGCAGCGTGATCTCCACCCGCGTGCCCTGCCCGGGGGTCGAGGTGATCTCGAGCGTGCCATCCGCCTCGGCCAGAATCCTGCGGCAGATCGGCAGGCCCAGCCCGGTGCCCCCGCTTTCGCCACGCCTTGTAAAAAACGGCTCGAACAGCCGCGCCAGGTCGTCGGGCGGAATGCCCACGCCGTTGTCCTCGACCACGATCCGCACCCGGTCGCCCGCCGCGGAGACATCGATGCCGATCCCGTTCTGCCCGCGATCCTCGGACTGGAACGCATGCGCGGCGTTGCTCAAAAGGTTCAACATCACCTGGCTCAACCGCCCCGGTGCGATGGGCACATGCGGCACCTGCCCCAGCGCCATGTCCAGTTGCGCCCGGTGGCGCAGGTCCGACATCGCCATGCGAGACGCGATGCGGATCACCTCGGCAGGATCACAGGCGTTCTCCGACCCGTCGACCCGGCTGATCGCTTTCAGATCGGCGACGATCTCGCGCACATAGCGCCCGCCGGTGGCCGCGCCTTCCAGCGCCTCGGCGATTTCGGGCGTTGCGGTGCCATCCCGGCGCAGCAGATCCTCGATCCGCTCCAGATTGCCCAGAACATAGGTCAGCGGATTGTTGATCTCGTGCGCCACACCGGCGGCCATCGTGCCCATGGTCGCCATATGCGACGACAGCTGGATCTGCGCGTCGCGCGCGCGCGCCTCGTGCTCGATCCGCACCCGGTCCGAGATATCGCGGAACACCCCCAGGATGGCCGTCTGCCCGTCAATCTCGATCAGCGACCCGCTGATCTCGGCCAGCAGTTCGGTGCCGTCGGCACACAGGATCGGGGCATGGGTCGTGTCGCGCTTGTTGCGCATCAGCGCCGCGACATGGTCGGCAAACCCCTGGCGCACCTGGTCGCTGACACGTGGCGGATGCAGCTCGGATTGATGCATGCCGACCAGTTCGGCGATGGGTTTGCCCCACAGCCTCTCGGCGGGCTGGTTCGCCTCGAGGATCGTGCCGGTGACCGCATCGGCCAGGATCGCGGCATCGTTCATGTGGTGAAACAGCACGGTGAACCGCCGTTGGGTGTCTTCAAGCTGGCGTTCGACCTGCTGCATCAGGGTCCGGTCGGTCAGGCTGCCCACGATGATGATCGGCTTGCCCTCGTCATCGCGCAGGGCCTGCCCGTTGGCCAGGAAATGCCCGTAGCGATTGTCGCCCAGATGAAACCGCAACTCGATATTCTTGTACGGCGTGCCAAGCTCCAGATGGTTGTTGATCGCCTGCTTGACCCGGTCGTGATCACTCGGGTGGACCAGCGCGGCCAGTTCGTCCCGTTTGGTGGGGGCCTTTTCATGCGGCAGCCCGACCATGTCGCTGGTGCGGCGCGACCATTCGACCACATCGCTTTCGACATGCCACATCCAGTAGCCGTCAACCGACTCTTCCAGAAAGGTCTTGAGCGCGCGGTTCTGCAAATCGGTCCGGCGATTATCGACAAAGCGGCGGATGATCTCGGAGGCCGCGGCCCAGTCCATGCTGACCAGCATGTCGAACAGATCGCCCAGCGGCACCTGCGCGGCCTGCGCATTGTCTGCCGCCAGCCCCAGCACGGCGATATGCACGCCCTGTGCGCGGCACCGCGCCACCGCGCGGGCGACCGGGTCCAGATTGCAGCCTTGGCCGAACGGCACGATCAGCACGCCCATTTCGGCCCCCGGCTGGGTGTTGCATCCCTGCAGATCGGACAGGGACACATCGGCCGGCACCACATGCCCCGCCAGGGTGTCGCGGGCAAAGCGCATTCCCTCGGGCGCAGTGCCCGTGTCGAGTACCAGACAATCGCTGCCTTTCACTCTGCTCTCCCTGCCATATTGCCGGTATGCGCGGCCTGCACCCTGACATTCACAGCCCATTGTCGCAATCTAAAATGCCCGCGACACGCCCTGCGCCCGGGCTGGCGGACGGCAGGTCGGACTGCACCGGTTACCGCACCTGGCTCATGCGCCACGGTCGATCTCGTGCTGGGCCCACAGATGGCCGACAAAGGCGCCCTTGACCAGCCGCAGCAGACCCAGCGTCAGACCCCCGATCACGGCCGTGACCACAAGGGCAAGCATCAAGGGGTCGGACCGGAACGCGACAAACCCCAATCCCAGAACAGGGATCAGCAATAGCCCGACGATCGTCATGGTGATAAAGGCCGGCCCGTCCGCAGCACGGTACAGCCCCATGGGCTCACCGCAGGCCGAACATTTCTGAACGACGGTCAGGTAGCCGTCGAACAACCTGCCTTCGCCGCAGTTCGGACAGCGGCACAACAGCCCCCGACGCATGGCTTCGGCGTTGGATCGCGCGGGCAGAGCGGGGCGTGTTTCGGGGTCATCGGCCATGCCCCCTACATAGGTCCGCAGGGGCCCGACTGCAAAGGCGCGCAGGCATGCCCTCGTGCCCGGCCGGGTTCGGGGCCAAGTCGCAGCCCGCCTTGCCCACTCTCTTGACTCGGGCGCGCGCTGGCCCTATTGCCCCATCCAACACCCGGAAGACCCCGCTCTTCCGGTCCTCGACCGCAGGTCAGGATCGCCCCCCGTCAGCGCGGTGCGCCCACGGGGGCCACACCTGTTTGGCGGCTCGGGGTTTCACACCACCCGCCGCGCCCCCATCTGGGCAGGCAGATCGAGGCCGCAACAAGGAGCCGACGGCATGTTTGAAAATCTGTCCGAACGCCTGTCCGGTGTCTTCGACCGCCTGACCAAGCAGGGCGCGCTGTCCGAGGATGACGTCAAGACCGCCCTGCGCGAGGTGCGCGTGGCCCTGCTCGAGGCGGATGTCTCCCTGCCCGTCGCCCGCGACTTCATCGCCCGCGTGCAGGAAAAGGCCACCGGACAGGCCGTCACCAAATCCGTCACCCCCGGTCAGCAGGTCGTCAAGATCGTGCATGACGCGCTGGTGGCCACGCTGACCGGCGACGAAGACCCCGGCAAGCTCAAGATCGACAACCCGCCCGCCCCGATGCTGATGGTCGGCCTGCAGGGCGGCGGCAAGACCACCACCACCGCCAAGCTGGCCAAGCGGCTCAAGGAACGCGATGGCAAGCGCGTGCTGATGGCCTCGCTCGACATCTATCGCCCCGCCGCGATGGAACAGCTGGCCGTGCTGGGCGCGCAGATCGGCGTCGACACCCTGCCCATCGTGGCCGGGCAGAAACCCGTCGACATCGCCCGCCGCGCCAAGCAGCAGGCGACCATGGGCGGCTATGATGTCTACATGCTCGACACCGCCGGGCGGCTCCAGATCGACGAGGTGCTGATGCAGGAGGTGGCCGATGTGGCCGCCGTCACCAGCCCGCGCGAAACCCTGCTGGTGGTCGATGGTCTGACCGGTCAGGTCGCCGTCGAGGTGGCACAGGAATTCGACGCCAAGATCGGCATCTCCGGCGTGGTCCTGACCCGGATGGACAGCGACGGGCGCGGCGGCGCCGCCCTGTCGATGCGCGCGGTCACCGGCAAGCCGATCCGCTTTGTCGGTCTGGGCGAAAAGATGGACGCGCTGGAAACCTTCGAGCCCGAGCGCATCGCCGGCCGCATCCTTGGCATGGGCGACATCGTGGCGCTGGTCGAAAAGGCGCAGGACACCATCGAGGCCGAACAGGCCGAGCGCATGATGAAGCGCTTCCAGAAGGGTCAGTTCAACATGAACGACCTGAAAATGCAGCTTGAACAGATGACCAAGATGGGCGGCATGGAATCCATCATGGGCATGATGCCCGGCATGGGCAAGATGGCCAAGCAGGTGCAGGACGCGGGCTTTGACGACAAGATCATCCGCCAGCAGGTCGCGCTGATCCAGTCGATGACCAAGAAGGAACGCGCCAACCCCCAGATCCTTCAGGCCAGCCGCAAGAAGCGGATCGCCAGGGGCGCGGGGCTGGAAGTCTCCGACCTCAACAAGCTGCTCAAGATGCACCGCCAGATGGCGGACGTGATGAAAAAGATGGGCAAGATGGGCAAGGGCGGCATGTTCAAGCAGGCCATGAAGGGCATGATGGGCAAAGGCGGCGGCATGCCCGACATGAACGACCCCAAGGCGATGGAGGCCGCGGCCAAGGCCATGGGCACCCGGCTGCCCGGCGGCATGGGTGGCGGCATGGGCCTGCCCGGCGGCCTGTCCGGTTTCGGCAAGAAGAAATGATCACCGCGGCCCCCACATTGACCACGGCGCGACTGATCCTGCGCCAGCCGGTGCCGGGCGATATGGATGCCTATGTCGCCTATGCGATGTCGGATCGTGCGCGCTTTGTGGGTGGGCCGTTCGACGAGGCACAGGCCGTTGCAAGGCTGGGCGCGATGATCGCGCACTGGCCGCTGCACGGCTACGGCCGCTATGTCATGATGCAGGGCGAGCGCGCCATCGGCCATGTCGGCCCGCTGGCCCGCGACGATGACCATCCCCCCGAAATGACATGGACCCTGTGGGACGGCGCGGCCGAGGGACAGGGTCTCGCGACCGAGGCGGCACAGGCCGTCACCCGCCACGTCTTCGACGATCTGCGCTGGCCCGCGATGATCCTGCGGATCGAGTCCGGCAACACAGCCTCGCTCCGCCTGGCCGAAAAGCTGGGCGCCACCCTGTCGGACGATCCGATCCCCGGATGGTCGGCAGATGTGCTGACCTATGATCTGCGCGCACAGGTGCGCGCATGACCACGATTCCCACGCTCACCACCGACCGCCTGATCCTGCGCGCGCCTCGGCTGGCCGATTTCGACGCCTGGGCGGACTATTTCACCAGCCCCCGCTCGGTATTCGAAGGCGGACCGTTCGACCGCGTGCAGGCCTATCGCATCTGGGCATCGGACGTGGCGCTGTGGCAGCTGCGCGGCTATGGCCCCTTTGCCGTCGAAGACCGCGACACGGGCGCGCATCTGGGCGACGTGGGCCTCTACCAGTCCGCAGGCTACCCCGCCGCCGAGCTGGGCTGGTTCACCGTGCCTCAGGCCGAGGGCAAGGGCATCGCGTTCGAGGCTGCACAACGCGTGCTGGACTGGCTGCGCGACACCACCGACTGGCCCCATGTGACCAACATCATCCATCCCGACAACGACCGCTCCATCGCGCTGGGTCTGCGGCTGGGCGGGGTAATCGACCCGTCGTTGCCCGGCATCGACCAAGGGGATGTGGTGATCCGCCACGACCTGAAAGGGGCGCAGACATGAACCTGACCAACGCCCCCACGCTGGAAACCGCAGACCTGATCCTGCGCAGCCACCGCCCCGAGGATATCGAACCGCTGATCGCCTTTTTGACCGATCCGGTGCGCGCGGCGGGCTTTGGCGCGCATCCCGACCGGCACGAGGCCTGGCGCTGGGTCGCCCTGTCGGTGGGCCACTGGCACATCCACGGCTACGGCTATTTCACGATCGAGGACAAGGCATCGGGCCAGCCCGCCGGAATCACCGGCATCTGGAACCCCGATGGCTGGCCCGAACCCGAACTGGGCTGGGTCGTGTTCGATGGCTTCGAGGGCCGCGGTGTGGCGTATCAGGCCGCCGCCCGCGCCCGCGAATGGGCCTATGACGATCTGGGCTTCACCACGATGACCTCGAACATCGTGCCGGGCAACACCCGCTCGATCGCGCTGGCCGAACGGCTGGGCGCGCGGTTCGAACGCGAATACCAGAACGTGCACATGGGCAAGGATCTGCTCTATCGCCACCCCGGCCCCGGCGCGCTGGACAGCGACGGCAATGTCGAGGCCTACGCATGACCCGGCTTTGCGTCGATATCCCGGTGATCGAGACCGACCGCCTGATCCTGCGCGAGATGCGCGACGCCGATCTGGACGTGATCGCCGATTTCTTTGCCGATGACCGCAGCGCCTTTGTCGGCGGGACGAAATCGCGCGCCGACAGCTGGCGGGTGATCGCGGGGGCTCTGGGTCACTGGCTGCTGCGCGGCCATGGCATGTGGCTGGTGGCCGACCGGACCACCGATCAGCCCATCGGCGGCGTCGGTTTCCTGAGCCCCGAAGGCTGGGATGAACCCGAACTGGGCTGGCACCTGTACAACGGCCACGAAGGCAAGGGCTATGCTTTCGAGGCCGCAACCGCCGCGCGCGCCTATGGCGCCGCGCATTTCGGGCTGGACGGCGTGATCAGCTACATCGCGCCGGGCAACACCCGCTCGGCCGCGCTGGCCGAACGGCTGGGGGCGACGGTCGAACGGCAGGGCATGCTGCTGGGCCATGATGTCAATATCTACCGCCACCCCAAGGTCGGGGGGCGCGACGCATGACCAGCCACACCATCCCCGAACTGACCACCCAGCGCCTTGTGCTGCGCGGGCCGGAACCGCAGGATTACCCCGACTTCAAGGCGACGTTCTCCAGCTACCGCTCGCGCTTCATGGGCGGGCCGCTGAACGGCTACGAGGCGTGGATGCTCTATGCCGCCGAGATCGGCCATTGGCAGATTCGCGGCTATGGCATGTGGATGATCCACGCGCGCGACACCGACCGCACGCTGGGCATGGCCGGCGGCTGGTTTCCGGCCAAATGGCCCGAGCCCGAAATCGCCTGGATCATCTGGCCGGATGTGGCGGGCAAGGGCTATGCGCTGGAAGCCACCCACCGCGTGCGCCGCTATTTCTACGACGACATGGGATGGCAGACGGCGGTCAGCTACATCGACCCAAAGAACCTCGATTCGATCCGGCTGGCCGAACGGCTGGGGGCCACGCGCGATCCTGCCGCACCGTCGATCGACGGGCATGACGTGGTCTACCGCCACCCCGCCCCCGACGCGCTGCGCGGCAGCCAGATCGAGCATGGCATCGGGATGGAGATCGCCAACTACGCCGACCCGCTGTTCAAACCGAAAGGGTTCGCGCTTGACTGATCTCGCCCGCCACACCTGTGCCCCCGCGACTGCATGGCATGTGCATGGTTTGTGCATGCCCGGTGCACAGCCGTTTTTCGCCCAAAGGAGCACCTGATGAGCAACGACGCCACCCGCGCCGCCGCGCTTCTCAAAGAGCACCGCGCCAGCATCGACCGGCTGGACGCGATCCTTGTCTACACCTTGGGCGAGCGGTTCAAGCACACCCAGGCCGTGGGCAAGCTCAAGGCCGAACACGACCTTCCCCCGTCCGATCCCACGCGCGAAGCGCAGCAGATCGAGCGGCTAGAAGACCTGGCGCGCCGGGCCGATCTGGACCCGGAATTCGCCAAGAAGTTCCTCAACTTCATCATCGCTGAAGTCATTCAGCACCATCGAAAACACCAGACGTAGGGTGGGTGCAAACCCACCATTCGCCAACTCGCAAGGTGGGACACCCCCACCAAACCCCCGCCATTAAAGGAGAAATCAAAATGGCCATGAAAATCCGCCTCGCTCGTGGTGGCTCCAAGAAACGCCCCTTCTACCGCATCGTGGCCGCTGACAGCCGCATGCCGCGCGATGGCCGCTTCATCGAGAAGCTGGGCACCTACAACCCGCTGCTGCCCAAGGACAGCGAAGAGCGCGTGAAGATGGACGTCGAGCGTATCCAGCACTGGCTGGATCAGGGTGCCGCGCCCACGGATCGCGTGTCGCGCATGCTCGAAGCCGCAGGCGTCATCGCCAAGAAAGAGCGCAACAACCCCAAGAAGGCCGTTCCCGGCAAGAAAGCCACCGAACGGGCCGAGGAAAAGGCCGCCAAGGCAGCCGCCGCAGCCGAGGCCCCAGCAGAAGAAGCCGCAGCCGAGTAATCGGCGCTGCCCCGTGGCGGCCCTTGCCAAGGGCCGCCACCTGCCGGACAGGCTTGCAAATCCTTGGCAAACCGGTGTTTTCTATTGCGCAGCGCAACCCTGTGAAAGGTGCAGCCAGCATGTCAGAGCGGATCTGCGTCGGTGCCATCGCGGGCGCCTTCGGCGTCAAGGGCGAGGTGCGGCTGAAAAGTTTCACCTCGACCCCCGAGGATATTGCCGATTACGCCCCCCTCGAAACCGAGGATGGCGCTATGGAATTCGACGTCACCGTCGAACGCGTGATCAACAACGGGCTTGCCGCCCGCCTGACGGGGATCAAGACCAAGGAACAGGCCGATGCCCTGAAAGGCGTGCGCCTGTTCGTCCCGCGCGACCGCCTGCCTGCCTTGCCGGATGACGAGTTCTACCACGCCGACCTGCTGGGCCTGCCCGTGTTCGACACCGGTGGCACGCAGATTGGTCACGTCAAGGCGGTGCATGACCATGGCGCCGGCGACCTACTGGAAATCCACGGCCCGGGGCTGAAATCCACCGTCCTGCTGCCCTTCACCCGCGAGGCTGTGCCCACCGTCGATCTGGTCGCGGGCCGCATCATCGCCGATCCGCCCGAGGGGCTGTTCTGATCCCGTGCGCGTGATCGTGCATGCCGGGTTCCACAGGACCGGAACCACCAGCATCCAGCACATGATGCAGCGCAACGCGCGCAAACTGGCCCGCCATTTCCGCATCCTCACCCGCCGCCAGATGCCCGCCCTGTGCGAGGCCGCCCGCGCCTGGTCGCTGTCACACGATGCCGCCGATCTGGGGCTCGTGACCTTCGAACTGGCGCAAATCCTCGAACCGCTCGACCCCGTCGACACGCGCCCGCTGGTCCTGTCCTCCGAGGATCTGTCTGGCCACATGCCGGGGCGCTTCGACCTGACCGGATATGACGCCGCGCCACGGCTAATGGCCACGATCGAACAGACCACACAGACCTGCCTGCCGGGTGCCGATCTGGCCTTCTTCTTCACCATCCGCGCCACCGCGCCCTGGCTGCGCAGCACCTGGGCGCAGCACGTCCGCGCCATCCGCTTCACCGAACCGCGTGACGCCTACCTCGCGCGCATGGCCCCCCATGCCGATCTGACAGCCACCGTGGCGCGCATCGCCGCCGCCGTCACCGCGCCGGTCCATGCCACCGCGCTCGAGGCGTGCGCGGATGCCCCCTTCGGCCCCTTCACCCCGCTTCTGGACCTGATGCAGCCCCCGCAGAAACTGCGCGCCAAGCTGACTGCGCTGCCGCCCTCGAACCCGTCCTTTCCCAATCCGGTGCTGGCGCAATTCCTTGCCCTCAATCAATCAAACCTGACGCGCGCCGCGCTGGCCGAGGCCAAGAAAACCCTGATGGAGGATTGGCGCAGCACCGCCCGCCTTGGCTGACACAGCCCCTTGGCCCGGCCCCGCCGCCGTCGTATAGCCGCACCCATGACCCAGACACCCAGCCCCCCGCCGTCAAAAAGCCATGGCCGCAAATCGATCAGCGCCTCGGCGACCCCGCGCAGCCTGACCGAGGACACCCGGCTGGCCCGCGCGTGGACAGCGCAGATCATCACCTTGCTGCCACAGGCCTTTCCCGGCGTTCTGGCCGAAAGCCTGACCGGCAAGGCCCTGCGCGACGGCCTCTGGCAGCTTGATACCGTCGATCTGCGCCAATTCGGCGAGGGTCGCCATCGCAATGTCGATGACACGCCCGCAGGCGGCGGCGCGGGCATGGTGCTGCGCGCCGACGTGATGGGCCGCGCCATCGACCACGCGCTGGGTCGGTCCCCCGGCCCACTGGTCTATCTCTCTCCGCGGGGTCGGCGCTTCGATCAGCAGATGGCGCGCGACTGGGCCAGCCTTCCGGGCATCAAGATGATCTGCGGCCGCTTCGAAGGGCTGGATCAGCGCGTGCTCGACCACTACCGCATCGCCGAGGTCAGCCTGGGCGATTTCGTGATGACCGGCGGCGAGATCGCGGCGCAGGCCATGCTGGACGCCACCGTGCGCTTGCTGCCGGGCGTGCTGGGCAATGCCGACAGCACGACGGATGAAAGCCACTCGGATGGCCTGCTGGAACACCCGCAGTACACCCGGCCCGCCGAATGGCAGGGCCTGACCATCCCCGAAGTCCTGATGTCCGGTCATCATGGCGAGATCGCGAAATGGCGGCAGGCCCAGGCGCAGGAACTGACCCGCACGCGCCGCCCCGACCTCTGGACCGCGCGCCGGACCAAGGACTGACCGTCCCGCTTCATCTTGCAGGATAAACTCCCGCCAGAGGCTCCCGTCCGCGCAACAGGCACTGCGGCCAAGGCCCACACCGCCCGCGCAACAGCCACCCGCCCGAGCCGAAGCCCGAAGGGCGCAGGCGAGATACCCTGCGCGCGCGCCCGCGCGCTCCTTGCGATCACGCCATTTCCCCTTGCCAGACAGGGCCATCCGCCCTATACCTCGCCCGTCCGCGACCCGAACACCCGAGTCGCCGGGCCTGTTTGCGTATGGCACCCCGCCTTCTTCGGCACCGGGTCGGCGCGCAGGCAGATGACAGACAGACGACGACACAAAGCAATGACGACCTGACCTCTGGCGGGCGGCAAGGGCCGGACCCGGAAGAAGACCAAGAGCTCTGAGGCGCAACACACCTTTGCGGACAAAACCGCAAGCAAATCAGGAGTACGGTCAGATGGATCTGATCAAGCAACTCGAGGCCGAACAGATTGCCTCGCTGGGGAAAACCATCCCCGATTTCAAGGCCGGCGACACCATTCGCGTCGGCTACAAGGTGACCGAGGGCACCCGCACCCGCGTTCAGAACTACGAAGGCGTCTGCATCAGCCGCAAGCACGGCAAGGGCATCGACGCCTCGTTCACCGTGCGCAAGATCTCCTTTGGCGAAGGCGTGGAACGCGTGTTCCCGCTCTATTCGACCAACATCGACCATATCGAAGTGGTCCGCCGTGGCCGTGTCCGTCGCGCCAAGCTGTATTACCTGCGCGCGCGTCGCGGCAAATCGGCCCGGATCGCGGAAGTGTCCAACTACAAGCCGAAATCCGGCGCATCAGCATAAGGACGGACGAGATGAAAAAAGATACACATCCCGAGTACCACTTCATCGACGTCAAAATGACCGATGGCACCATCCTCAAGATGCGCTCGACCTGGGGCAAGGAAGGCGACACGCTGTCGCTGGATATCGACCCCACCGTGCACCCGGCCTGGACCGGTGGCTCGTCGCGCCTGATGGATGCCGGCGGCCGCGTCTCGAAGTTCAAGAACAAGTACGCCGGTCTGGGCTTCTGATCCCGCACCGCTTCGCGTGTTCGCAAACGCCGTCCCCATGGGGGCGGCGTTTTTCGTTGTCGCCGCCTCTTCCATATTTCTGCAACAGATGCGAAAGCATCGCCCACACAGAGTGATCCGTGCTTTGCAAATTGGTCCACACCCCATATCCTGTGGGCCAATTGCTGCGCGCGGCAAGATCAAGGGGCAAGGGCAGGCATGGCGCATATCATCGTGGTGGGCAACGAAAAGGGCGGGGCGGGCAAATCCACCGTGTCGATGCATGTGGCCACGGCCCTTGCGCGGATGGGCCACAAGGTCGGCGCGCTGGATTTGGACCTGCGCCAGAAAAGCTTTGCCCGCTATGCCCAGAACCGCGCGACATTCTGCGCCAAGCAGGGGTTGGCCCTGCCCTCGGCCACCTATCACGACCTGCCGGAGGTGGATCAGGACGCACTGAAACCCGGCGAGAACCCGTTCGATCAACGCCTGTCGGCGGCGGTGGCCCGGCTGGAGCGTGACAGCGATTTCATCCTGATCGACTGCCCCGGCTCGCACACCCGGCTGAGCCAGGTCGCGCACTCGCTGGCCGACACTCTGATCACACCGCTCAACGACAGCTTCATCGATTTCGATCTGCTGGCCCATGTCGACGACGACGGGATGAAGATCCTCGGCCCTTCGGTCTATTCCGAAATGGTCTGGTCGGCCCGGCAATTGCGCGCGCAGGCGGGTCTGAAACCGATCGACTGGGTCGTGCTGCGCAACCGCGTGGGCGCGCAGCAGATGGTCAACAAGGAAAAGATGGGCCGCGCGCTGGACAATCTGGCCCGCCGCATCGGGTTTCGCGTGGCCCCGGGTTTCAACGAGCGGGTAATATTTCGCGAGCTGTTTCCGCGCGGCCTGACCCTGTTGGACCTGCGAGATATCGGGGTCAAGCAGCTCAACATCTCGAACGTGGCCGCCCGTCAGGAATTGCGCGACCTGATGAAAGCACTGAACCTGCCCGGCGTCTCGGTCGAATTCTGAAACTGGCGTGATCCGGTCGAGTGGCTGCGCCACGCTTTATCAGTTGGGTTTGGGGGCGCTGCCCCCCTTGGGCCTTGCGGCCCAATTCCCCCCGGAGTTTACCGGGCAAGATGAAGATCAGACCCGTCGCCGCGACAGCGCAATGGCATTCGACACGGCCAGCGCGCCGATCACCATGGCCCCGCCCACCAGCGCGTAGATGCCCGGGTCTTCGCCGATCACGGCCCAGGCCAGCAGCGGGGCCAGCACGGATTCCAGCAGGATCAGCAACCCCACCTCGGCCGAAGGGATATAGCGCGGGCCCAGCGCCAGCCCGATGGAACTGCCCGCGATGAAAACACCGTGCAGGATCGCCAGATACCATTGCCCGTCCGGCACGCTGAACGGCGCGATGAACGGCCACAGCAGCAGGCTGCCCCCGATGTAGCCCACAGGCACCGCCGCCACCATGGACACGGTCCGCACCTTGCGCGCCGATGTCAGGCCCGCGGCAAACAACGCGGCCACCCCCAGCGCGGTCAGGTCGCCCGACCAATGCGCGCCTTTGGTCTCGCCCGAGCCATAGGCCAGGACAGACAGCCCCACAGCCACCGCGATCATGGTCAGAACCATGCGGCGCGAGATCCTTTCATTCAGGAAGATCCACGAATAGATGGCTGCAAACACCGGCATCGCCGCAAGAATGAACACCACGTTGGCCACGGATGTCATGCTGATCGCCACCGGAAACAGGATGCCCGCCCCGCCCACGGCAATCACGTAGATCACGCCATAGCGCCCGGTGCCCGCAAGCGCGCGATAGGGGCGCACACCCTGCCACATCAACACGCCTACGGCGATCAGGATGCCTGCGACGGCGTTGCGCCAGAACGCGATGACCAGCGCATCGGCATCGATCAGCCGCACGAACAGCGAATCGGGCACAACGCACATCACGCCGAGCGCGGTTATCAACAGGCCTTTGGCTTGATCGGACATGAGGCGCATCTGGCGCAAGACCGGGACAAAGGTAAACCCCCCATTTGCCTAGCCGCGCTGTGCCAGCTTGCGCAGCGCCTGCCGCAGCACCGCGTTTTCCTGCGCCGTCAGCTGCGCCGACAGCCCGCTGTCATAGCGCATGGCGATGGCGCGCAGATCGCGATAGGCCGCCTGCCCCTGCGCGGTCAGATCCAGCCATTCCAGCCGCCGGTCCTGATCGTCGGTCTGCCGGGTCAGGAACCGCCGGTCGGCCAGCTTCTGCACCGCGCGGCTGATCTTGGTCTTGTGCATCCTTGACCGCTGGCCGATCTCCTTGGCGCTCATTCGGCCATAGATGCCAAGGTGGAACAGCACCCGCCATTCGGTGCGCAGCATGCCATAGCGATCCTTGTAGACCTGCTGGAAATCCAGGCTGCTGGCCTCGGCCGCCTGGTTCAGCAGATAGGGCAGAAAATCCTGCAAATCGAAATCGTCATGTGACATGGGGCACCTCTGACATTTGGTTACAGCGGCAACTGTCAGGCGCGCAACCGGAATCTGCCGCGCGGCGCAGTCGCCGAGGATTTGTGATACACTGCCCGCAGGGAATTTTCGCGGATGCGCTGTTGTTGGTTACAAAATCAACCATTAACTCCGCAATGAAACAGGAGGATGCAGCATGAATCAGCAGACCAAGGCACATGGCCTGATCCAGGCCCAGACCCCGGTGGGCACCACCCCCGGCTACATGCCCGGATGGGCCAATGATTTCGAGACCGAGGCCCTGCCCGGTGCCCTGCCGCAGGGCATGAACAGCCCGCAGAAATGCAACTATGGCCTTTATGGCGAGCAGTTGTCCGGCACCGCCTTCACCGCCAACCCGCCCGAGCGGACATGGACCTATCGCATCCGTCCATCGGTGAAACACTCAGCCCGGTACACCAAGATCGATCTGCCCTACTGGAAATCGGCCCCCCATGTGGACCCGGACGTCATCAGCCTGGGCCAGTACCGCTGGGATCCGGTGCTCCATTCCGGCGAGGCGCTGACCTGGCTGACCGGCATGCGCACCATGACCACGGCGGGCGACGTGAACACGCAGGTCGGCATGGCATCTCATGTCTATCTGGTGACGGACTCCATGCAGGACGCCTATTTCTATTCCGCCGACAGCGAATTGCTGGTCGTCCCGCAAGAAGGCCGTCTGCGCTTTGCGACCGAGTTGGGGATCATCGACCTTGAACCGAAAGAGATCGCCATCATCCCGCGCGGGCTGGTCTATCGGGTCGAGGTTCTGGAAGGCCCGGCGCGCGGGTTCGTCTGCGAAAACTACGGTCAGAAGTTCGAGCTGCCGGGCCGTGGCCCGATCGGTGCCAACTGCATGGCCAACCCGCGCGATTTCAAGGCCCCTGTCGCCGCCTATGAGGACCGCGAGGTGCCCTCGACCCTGACCATCAAGTGGTGCGGGCAGTTCCACGAGACGCAGATCCCGCAAAGCCCGCTGGACGTGGTGGCATGGCACGGCAATTACGCGCCTTACAAATACGATCTGCGCGTCTATTGCCCTGTGGGTGCCATCCTGTTCGACCATCCCGATCCGTCGATCTTTACCGTGCTGACCGCGCCGTCGGGCCATCCGGGCACGGCCAATATCGATTTCGTGCTGTTCCGCGAACGCTGGATGGTGGCCGAGGATACCTTTCGCCCGCCGTGGTATCACAAGAACATCATGTCCGAACTGATGGGCAACATCTATGGCCAGTATGATGCCAAGCCGCAGGGCTTTGTCCCCGGCGGGATGAGCCTGCACAACATGATGCTGCCGCACGGGCCGGACAAGACCGCCTTCGAGGGTGCGTCGAACGCCGAGCTGAAGGCCGAAAAGCTGGACAACACCATGTCCTTCATGTTCGAAACCCGCTTTCCGCAGCACCTGACCGCCTTTGCCGCGACCGAGGCCCCGTTGCAGGACGATTACATCGACTGCTGGGACAGTCTGGAAAAGAAATTCGACGGCACGCCGGGCAAGAAATGACCGGGTCCGGGGTCTGACCCGCAAGGGCTGGACCCCGGTGCCGCAGGGGCATAGGCACAGGACATGGCAGCATCAGACTGCCGGTGCGGGAGGACGGATGAAACTCTACAGCTACTGGCGCTCGACCACCTCGGTGCGGGTGCGCGCCGCACTGAACCTCAAGGGTGTGGCGTATGAGATCGTGCCGGTGGATCTGGTCAAGGGCGAGCAGAAGGCCGTTGGCTATGCCGCGCTGAACCCGGCCCGTGGCGTGCCGACGCTGGTGCTGGACGATGGCACCGCGCTGACGCAGTCGATGGCGATCCTCGATTACCTCGATACCACCTACCCCGAACCGCCGCTCTATCCCGCCGATCCGGTGCTGCGCGCACAGGTCGATGCGGCGGCCCATGCGATCGCGCTGGACATCCATCCGGTCAACAACCTGCGGGTTCTGGGCTATCTCAAGGGCACGATGGGCCACAGCCAGGACGAAGCCGAGGCATGGATGCGCCACTGGATGCACGAGGGCTTTGCGACCTTTCAAACGCTGATCCGCCCAGACACGCCCTTCTGCTTTGGCGACACCCTCGGCATGGCCGATCTGTGCCTTGTGGGGCAGATGGTCAACGCCCGCCGCTGGGGGCTGGACATGACTCCGTTCAAGCGGCTGGAGCAGATCGACACCCACTGCCGCAAGATCGACGCGGTGACCCGCGCCCTGCCCGAACACCAACCCGACGCGCAGCCAACCTGAAATGCGAACGAACAGGACACCACATGACATTGATGAAAAGCTGGGTCGCCAGCGCCAACGCGCCCGACCATCCCTTTCCCCTCAACAACCTGCCATATGGCGTGTTTTCCATAGGCGACGGCGACCCGCGTTGCGGCGTGGCCATCGGGGACATGATCCTTGATTGCCGCGAGGCCGAAGAGGAAGGCGTGATCGACATGGGCACCGGCCCGCTGTTCGACGTGCCCTTCTGGAACGAAGTGATGGAGGAAGGCCCCGAGCTTTGGGCCAGGCTGCGCGCCCGCCTGACCGAGATCCTGGCCGAGGGATCACCCGAGCGGGCAGCGGTGGAGCCGCTGCTGACCCCGGCAACCGATGCGGTGATGCACCTACCCTTCCTTGTGGCCGAATTCACCGATTTCTACGCAGGCAAGCATCACGCAGTGAACGTGGGCACCATGTTTCGCGGCGCCGAAAACGCGCTGCCGCCGAACTGGCTGCACATGCCCATCGGCTATAACGGCCGCGCATCCTCGGTCGTGGTGTCCGGCACGCCGGTGCGCCGCCCCTGGGGGCAGCTCAAATCGCCCGATCACGACACGCCCGCCTTCCTGCCCTGCCGCCGGTTCGATCTGGAACTGGAAATGGGCGCCATCGTGGGCAGCGGCAGCGACGGCCCGGTGACCGTGGACGAGGCGGACGAGATGATTTTCGGCTACGTACTGCTGAACGACTGGTCCGCGCGCGACATCCAGGCGTGGGAGTACCAGCCGCTGGGCCCGTTCCAGGCCAAGGCCACCGCCACCACGATCAGCCCCTGGATCGTGACCGCCGCAGCGCTCGATCCGTTCCGCACCACCTGCCCCGCGCGGGAGGTGGAACTGTTGCCGCATCTGCGCGACACTGTGCCGATGCTCTATGACATCGACCTGTGGGTCTCGCTGGCGCCGCTGGACAAACCCGCCAGCATCATCACGCGCACCAACTACAACGAGATGTATTACAGCGCGGCGCAGCAACTGGCGCATCATTCGACCAGCGGCTGCCCGATGAACCCCGGCGACCTGCTGGGCTCGGGCACCGTGTCGGGCCCGGAAAAGGGCAATCGCGGCAGCCTGCTGGAACTGTCCTGGGGCGGCAAGGAACCGATCACGCTCGAGACCGGCGATCAGCGCAGCTTCATCGAAGACGGCGATACGCTGATCCTGCACGGGGCTGCGCGTGGCGATGGTTATACCATCGGCTTTGGCGACTGCACCGGACAGGTGATCCCGGCGCTGGAAAACCCGTACGAGCGATAAACACCGGGGGTGGGTTGGCACCCACCCTACACCACATCCCGTAGGGTGGGTGCCAACCCACCCCACCGACCAAAAAGGACCACACCCATGGCCAAGGCCTTTGCCTCACAGGGCGACATGACCGAAAAGAACATCACCTTCACCGAAGTGGGCGAGGGCCTGTGGGCCTTTACCGCCGAAGGCGATCCCAACTCCGGCGTCATCATCGGCGATGACAGCGTGATGATCGTCGAGGCGCAGGCAACCCCGCGCCTGGCCCACAAGGTCATCGAAAAGGTGCGCGAGGTGACGGACAAGCCGATCTCGCATATCGTCCTGACCCATTACCACGCCGTCCGCGTGCTGGGTGCCAGCGCCTATGGCGCGCGCGAGATCATCATGTCCGACACCGCCCGCTCGATGGTGGTCGAGCGCGGGCAGGAGGACTGGGACAGCGAGTTTCAGCGTTTTCCGCGCCTGTTCGAAGGGCACGAAAGCATCCCCGGCCTGACCTGGCCCACCACGACCTTCAGCGACAGCATGACGGTCTACCTGGGCAACCGCCGCGTCGACATTATGCATCTGGGCCGCGCCCATACCGCAGGCGACGCCGTGATCCACGTGCCCGATCAGAACGTCATGTTCACCGGCGACATCGTCGAATACCACTCGGCCTGCTATTGTGGTGACGGGCATTTCGCCGACTGGGGCGATACGCTGGACAATATCAAATGGTTCGATGTCGATGCCATCGCGCCCGGTCGCGGGGACGCGCTGGTGGGCCGCGAGATGGTCAATGCCGCGATCGAGAACACCCGCGATTTCGTCGCCAGCACCTACAAGCCCATCGCCCGCGTTGCCGCACGCGGTGGCAGCCTGAAAGAAGCCTGGGACGCCTGCCGCGCCGAATGCGACCCCAAGTTCAGCGATTACGCGATCTACGAACACTGCCTGCCCTTCAACGTCGCCCGCGCCTATGACGAGGCCCGCGGCCTGGACACCCCGCGCATCTGGACCGCGCAGCGCGATCTGGAAATGTGGGAAGCCCTGCAGGGGTAAGGCACGGCAGATGGCAAAATACGGCCCCACGCGCGGCGAGTTGAAATTCCGTCTCGGCTTTTCGCTCGTGGGGCTGGTGATGATGGCGGTGGCGCTGACCCTGCACGGGGTCAGGGGCATCGCATCGCTGGAAATGGTGCTGATCGCCGGGGGTTTTTTCGGCGGCACCGCTTTGTGGACGCTTGTCAAACTCATCCGTGAGGACCGCACATGAACAAGATCTTTGAAATCCCACTCTACCCCTACACCCGCTCGCCCGATCAGGATGCGGAAACGCCCGTCCGCCGCCGCGTGGTGATCGTGGGGGCCGGCCCCGTGGGTCTGGCCGCCGCCATCGATCTGGCGCAGCAGGGGGTCGAGGCGGTGGTGCTGGACGAGAATGACAAGGTCAGCTTCGGCTCCCGCGCGATCTGCTTTGCCAAGCGCACGCTGGAAATCGCCGACCGTCTGGGCCTCGGCGACAGCATGGTGGACAAGGGCGTTGTCTGGAACCTCGGCAAGGTGTTCTTTGACGAGCGCAAGGTGTTCGATTTCAACCTGCTGCCCGAAACCGGCCACCGCCGCCCGGCCTTCATCAACCTGCAACAGTATTACATCGAGGAATACCTGGTGAACCGCGCGCGCGAGATCGAGGCGCAGGGCGCACCGATCGAGCTGCGTGGCCAGAACCGGGTCACCTCCGTCACCGATCATGGCGATTACACCGAGGTGCAGATCGCCACGCCCGAGGGCGACTATACCCTGCACGCCGACTGGCTGATCGCCTGCGACGGGGCCAGATCGCCGATCCGCGACATGCTGGGGCTGGAGTTCCGCGGCCGTGTGTTCGAGGACAACTTCCTGATCGCCGACACGATCATGCAGGCCGATTTCCCGACCGAACGCTGGTTCTGGTTCGACCCGCCCTTCAACAAGGGCCAGTCGGCGCTGCTGCACCGCCAGCCCGACGATGTCTGGCGCATCGATTTCCAGCTTGGCTGGGACATCGACAAGGAAGAAGAGCTGAAACCCGCAAACATCGACCGCCGTTTGCGCGCCATGCTGGGGCAGGATATCGAATATCAGCTTGAATGGTCCTCGATCTACACGTTCCAGTGCCGCCGGATGGACCGGTTCCGCCACAACCGGGTGATCTTTGCCGGCGATGCCGCACATCAGGTCAGCCCGTTCGGCGCGCGCGGGGCCAATTCGGGGCTGCAGGACACCGACAACCTTGTGTGGAAGCTGAAGCTGGTGATCGATGGCACGGCGCCCGAGGCGCTGCTGGACAGCTACGATGCCGAGCGGGTTCATGGCGCGGATGAGAATATCCTGAACTCGTCCCGCTCGACCGATTTCATCACGCCAAAATCCGAGATCAGCCGGGTGTTCCGCGATGCCGTGCTGGACCTGGCCGAGCATCACGCCTTTGCCCGCCCGCTGGTCAACTCGGGCCGTCTGTCGATGCCCTGCACCTATGACGGATCGGCCCTTAACACGCCCGACGCCCTGCAGGGCGGCCCCGCCCGCACCCGCCCCGGCGCGCCCTGCCCCGATGCACCGCTGGGCAACCGGTTTTTGCTGGGCGATCTGGGCGGGCGGTTCACCCTGCTGACGATCGACGCGGATGCCCCCGACACCGTGACCGAGGGCGGCATCACCGCCACCCGTCTGACCCTGTCGGCCAGCGATGACAGCACAGGCGCGCTTGCCGCGCGCTATCTGGGAGACGCGCCCGGCGCGGTCTACCTGATCCGCCCCGACCAGCACGTCGCGGCACGCTGGCCCGGCTTTGACGACGCAGCCATCCGCGCCGCCATCCGCCGCGCCACCGGGCAGGAGTGACCCATGACCGACCTGATCCTGACCCCGAATTTCGCCAATGCCGACGATGTCTATGCCGACATCCTGGCGGCGCATGAAGGGCTGACCAAGGCGCAGTCCGACGCGCTGAATGCCCGGCTGATCCTGATCCTGGCCAACCATATCGGGGACCGCGCGGTGATTGCGCAGGCGCTGGAGGCCGCCCGCAACGTCGCCCCCGGCTGACCCGGCGCCACGGGGGGGGGGGGGGCGCCCCCCNCGCGCGGGGCCTGCAAATCCTGTTGCCTGATGCGGGCGCATGATTTACTTATCATGTTAAGCAAATAGGGAGGCGGTCATGCGCTGGAGCGATTTTCCGAAATGGGGGCACTGGCTGGCCGATTGGGCGGCGCAGTATCACGCCACCCTGCGCGACCGGCCCGTACGCGCGCAGGTCCGACCCGGTGAAACGCTGGCCGCCCTGCCCGACAGCCCGCCCGACGCGCCGCAGCCCATCGCCGAGGTGATCGCGGATTTCGAGCGCATCGTGATGCCCGGCATCACCCATTGGCAGCATCCCCGGTTCTTTGCCTACTTCCCCTCGAACGCGGCACCCGCCGCCGTGCTGGCCGATCAACTAATCACGGTGATGGCCCCGCAATGCATGCTCTGGCAGACATCGCCTGCCGCGACCGAGATGGAGACACGGATGATGGACTGGCTGCGCCAGGCCATCGGCCTGCCCGAAGGGTTCGCGGGCGTCATTCAGGACAGCGCCTCGTCGGCCACCCTGGCCGCCGTGCTGACCATGCGCGAACGCGCGCTGCACTGGGACGGCAACGCGCAGGGGCTGGCGGGGCAGAAACCCCTGCGCATCTATGTCTCGGGCGAGGCGCATACCTCGATCGACCGGGCGATCTGGGTGTCCGGCATCGGTCAGGCCAATCTGGTGCGCGTGCCCCTTGCCCCCGGCCCGATGCGCGGGATGGACGCAGGCGCGCTGGAGGCCGCGATCCGCGCCGATCTGGCCGCGGGCCACCTGCCCGCCGGGGTGATCGCCTGTACCGGGGCCACCGGCATGGGGGCCTGCGACGACATCGCCGCCGTCTGTGCCGTGGCGCAGGCGCACGGCCTGTATACCCATGTCGATGCCGCCTGGGCCGGCAGCGCGATGATCTGCCCCGAGTTCCGCGATCTGTGGCGAGGCGTCGAGATGGCCGACAGCGTGGTGTTCAACCCGCATAAATGGCTGGGCACGCAGTTCGATCTGGCCGCGCATTTCATCCGCGCCCCCGAAGACCTGACCCGCACGCTGGCGATCCAGCCCGAGTATCTGAAGACCCACGGCGCGGACGGCATCATCAACTATTCCGAATGGTCGGTGCCGCTGGGCCGCCGGTTCCGCGCGCTGAAACTGTGGTTCCTGATCCGCGCCCATGGGCTGGACGGGCTGCGGGCGATGATCCGCAACCATGTGACGTGGTCGCAGGCCCTGTGCGAACGGCTGCGCGCGGCGCCGGATTTCGAGATCGTCACCGATCCGATCCTGTCGCTGTTCACCTTTCGCTTTGCCCCCGCCGGACAGGACGCGGAACAGGCCACACTGGACCTGATCACCCGCATCAACGACGATGGCCGGATATATGTGACGCAGACCCGTATAGACGGCACCTTCGTCATCCGGTTTCAGGCCGGGCAGTTCGACTGCATCGCGCAGGATATCGACACCGCCTATGACGTCATCACCGAAATCGCCGCACAGATCAGGAAAGGCTGACCCATGCCCGCACCCACCAACCATTTCAAACAGCGCCTTGCCCGCGGCGAGCGCGTGATCGGCTGCTGGGCCGGTTTCGCCGACCCTTACGCGACCGAAGTTCTGGGCACCGCCGGGTTCGACTGGCTGGTGATCGACGGCGAACACGCGCCCAACGACCTGCGCAGCATCATGGCGCAGCTTGTGGCGCTGAAAGGATCAGACAGCGCGCCGGTGGTGCGCCTGCCGATGGGCGAGGCCTGGGCGATCAAGCAGGTGCTGGACGCGGGCGCGCAGACGCTGCTGATTCCGCTGGTGGAATCCGCCGAACAGGCGCGCGATCTGGTGCGCGCCATGCGCTATCCTCCCGCCGGTATCCGCGGGGCCGGGGCGGCGCTGGCGCGGGCATCGGAGTTTTCATCCATCCCCGACTATGTGCAGACCGCCAACGACCAGATGTGCCTGCTGGTGCAGGTCGAAACCCGCGCCGGGATCGCGGCGCTGGATGACATCCTGGCGGTCGAGGGCGTGGATGGCGTGTTCATCGGCCCCGCCGATCTGGCCGCCGACATGGGGTTTCCCGGCAATTCCGCCGAGGCGGAAGTGGCCGAGGCGATCCGCGATGCATTGGGGCGGATTGCGGCATCAGACAAGGCGGCAGGCATTCTGGCCGTGGATGATGCCACCGCGCAGCAGTACGCCGGATGGGGCGCGCAGTTTCTGTCGGTGGGCATCGACGTGGTGATGCTCGCAAAAGCCGCGCGCGACACGGTCAAACTGTGGTCCGGGAGGGGATGATCGCGGATCTGGCTGCATATCCGAAGACGCGCTAAATATACCCGCGGCTTTACAAAACCGCAGAAATCGCTGATCTTCGGGCCATGGCAGGACAGACCGAAACGATCATCAGCGCCATTCTTGACCAGATCGACGCGGGCAAACTGCACCCCGGCGACCTGATCGAAGAGGCCCCGCTGATCGACGCCCACAAGGTGTCGCGCACCCCGGTGCGCGAGGCGCTGATCCAGCTTGAAACCGCCGGTCTGATCAAACGTCTGCCGCGCAAGGGCGCTGTGCTGTTCAAACCCACGCTGCACGAGTTTCTAGCGATCCTCGAGGTGCATGCCAAACTTGAGGGTCAGGCGGCCGGGCTGGCCGCGCGCCGCCTGTCGCCAGGTTATGCCGCCCGTCTGGAACAGGCAACCAAGGCCTGCGAGGATCACGCCGCCGGTTTGGGCGATGGCGAGCCGGACCGGTATTACCAGCTCAACATGGCGTATCATGGCTGCGTGGCCGAGGCGGCGGGCAACCCGTTCCTGCTGGACATGATCAAGACGAACGCGCGCAAGTTGATGGCCTATTACCGCGCGCGCTATCACTACAAGGGCGCGATCGCCGACAGCGCGCAGGATCATCGCACGATCACGGGGCTGATCGTGAACCGCGATTCAGACGCGGCTGAGGCGGCAATGGCGTGCCATGTGCAATTCGATCAGGTCACCGCAATGGACCTGCTGGCGGCGCTGGATTAGCCGCGCGCAGTTTCGAAGAACTGCGCGATGGTTTCGGCAAAAGCCTTTTGATCCGGTGGGTTGGCCAGTGTTGTGCGCGCCTGTGCCAGCACATCTTGTGGCACCTCATCCGCGATCTCGTCCAGCAGGTCGGCCATGAACTGCGGCTCGATCTCGGGGTGATACTGCGTGGTATAGACATGCGCGCCAATGGCAAAACCGCCCACCGGGCACCCCGGCGTTTCGGTCAGGATGCGCACGCCCGCGGGCGGCTCTGTCACCTGCTCCTTGTGCGCGGCATAAAGGGCAAAGCGGCCCCCATCGCCCATCCATGGCGCAGGCGCGGTTACCTGCGTTTCGACCAGCCCCAGCGCCCAGCCATCGGGGTTGTAGCCCACCGTGCCACCCAGCGCCGTGGCAATCGCCTGATGCCCGAAACAGGCCCCGAACACGGGCAAGCCCTGCCCGACCATCTGGCGGATCAACTCCTCCAACCGCGCGATCCACGGCGTGCCATCATGGACCGAGGCCGGGCTGCCGGTGATCATCACCCCGTCAAATGCGGCGGGATCATCAGGAAACACCCCATCCTTCACGTTGAAGGCCGATACCTGCCAGTCCGGGCGCACCATCGCGATCAGCTTGGCGAATTTCACATCGTCCAGATCGCGCGCATGGGCAAAGGCGCTGTCATCGGTATTGGTGACAAGGGTTGCCAGTTTCATGCGAAAATCCTTTACATATTTATATCCCTCTTTAATATACATAACAAGTTAAGGAAAGGATTTTCGAATGACGGTCTGGAACCCCGCAGATTCAGGCACCGCCGACCTGACCAGCCACGATTCCTTTACCGATGGTCCACCATTCAACACCTTCGCGCACCTGCGCAGCGACGACCCGGTGCATTGGACGGATTATCCGCAGGGGCAGGGATTCTGGTCGATCACGCGCATGGCCGACATCCTGGAAATGAACCGCAACACGCAAGTGTTTTCCTCTGCGCAGGGCATCCGGATCGAGGATCAGACGTATGAGGAGTACCTGGCCCGCCGCACCTTTCAGGAAACCGATCCGCCCGATCACAGCCAGACCCGGATGAAGGTGGCCAAGGCGTTCTCGAAACCCGTCATCGCGGAATTTGAAAACGACATCCGACAGCTATGCGATGAGATCCTGAACGACGCCCTGCAACACGGCACCTTTGATGCCACCAAGGAAATCGCACGGCAATTGCCCATGCGGATGCTGGGCCGCATCCTTGGAACGCCCGATGCGGACCTGCCGTGGCTGGTGGAAAAGGGTGACGCGCTGATTGCCAATACCGACCCGGATTTCACCGATCACGTGCTGGACCGGATGACCACCGATGAATTCCGCATGATGCCTTTCAACTCGCCCGCCGGGGCGGAATTGTATCACTATGCCAAAGAGTTGATGGCCCACAAGAACGCCACCGGCGACACCAACGGGATCTTGCACCTGATCCTGCAACCGGGCAAGGACGGCAGCCGCATCACCGAGGAAGAGTTCCGCAACTTCTTTTGCCTGCTGGTCGCGGCGGGCAATGACACGACACGCTATTCCATCGCCGCCGGTTTGCAGGCGCTGACCCATGATCCTTCATTTCTGCGACAGATGCAGACGCAGGATGTGTGGGACACGGCCCCCGACGAGATCATCCGCTGGGCCAGCCCGACCATGTATTTCCGCCGCACCGCGACTCAGGATTTCGACATGCACGTCAAGACGATCAAGGCGGGTGACAAGGTGGTGTACTGGTTCGTCTCGGCCAACCGGGATGACGATGCGTTCGACGCGCCGTTCACCTTTGACCTGAACCGCAAACCCAACCGTCACATCGCCTTTGGTCAGGGCGGGCCACATGTCTGCCTGGGCATGTATCTGGCCCGGCTAGAAGTGCGCGTGCTGTTTCAGGAACTGGCCAAACGCATCAAGACCATAGAAGCTGCGGGCACGCCGAAATTCCTGCGCTCGAACTTCGTGGGCGGGATCAAGGAACTGCCCGTCCACGTCACCCCAGCCTAATCGCCCGGACCGGGGCAGAAGACCCCGGCCATCCCAACAGGAGAGACCCCGATGAACACCCGCCTGCGCGCGCTATTCTGCGATCACCTGTCGATCATGCGGGGCAAGTACCTGCCCGGATCAAAGATCGGCACCGGCACGACCCGCTTTTGCCGGTCCAATTTCGGCGTGCATTACGACAAGGATCTGCTGGATGCGCCCGGTGCCATGATGATGCAGGGCCTGCCCGATATGGAACTGCATTGGGTCGCCGAGGAAATCCGCGACAGCTGGGACCGCGCCACCAAGATCGTCGTGGGCGACCTGTATGACACCGAAGGGCAACCGCTGCCCATGTGCGGGCGTGGCGCGTTGAAACGGGCGGTGACGGACTGGCAGGCGCACGGCCTGACGCCCAAGGTGGGGATCGAGTTGGAGGCGTTTGCGCTTGTCGCGGACGAGAACGGCCGCCTGACGCCCTATGACACGCCCGGCGCGCATGTCTATGGCACGGGGCCGTTCACCGATCCGCTGCGGTTCAACGATGCGATCTGGGAAAAGGCGGATGAACTGGGCTTCAGCCTTGACCTGATCACCAGCGAATTCGACAGCCCGCAATTCGAATACACGCTGACCTTTGACGATGCGGTGCACGCGGTGGACGATATCGTGCTGTTCCGCCTGATGGCCCGGGAAATCGCGCTGGAACATGGTGTCGTGCTGTCCTTCATGCCCAAACCGATCGCCGAGGCCGGTGGGTCGGGCATGCACATCAATTTCTCTTTCATCGACGGCGATGGCGGCAATGCTTTGTCGGACGGACCGCGCGGCGGGCCGGATCACCTGAACGATCTGGCGAGCGGCTGCATCGCGGGGCTGACCCATCATCACAAGGGGTTGGCCGGGCTGATCGCGCCCACCGCCAACAGCTATCAGCGGCTGCAACCCGGGTCGCTGTCTGGGTTTTTGTGCAACTGGGGCGGCGATCATCGCAACGTGACCACGCGCATCTCATCCGAAGGCGGGGCCAAGGCACGGCTGGAACACCGGATGGCCGATGCGTCCGCAAACCCTTACGTCGCCGTCGCGGCGGTGTTGCAGGCCGCGCGGCTGGGGCTGGAAAACGGCTATGCCCTGCCCCCGATCGAAACCGGCGATGGGTTCGAGAAATGGGACGCCAAGGACACCACGGCGACCGACCTGAAGGGCGCCGTCGCAGACCTGCGCGCCGATACCTCACTGCAGACGGCGGTGGGGCAGCTGCTGTGCGACAACCACATCTTCATGAAGGAAAAAGAGGTCAAGAAAACCCGCGACCTTGAAGGGGACCAGCTGCGCGATTTCTACGTCTGGTTCATCTGATCCGCCTTCCGCGACAAAGCCGAAGCACCGGCCAGACCGTGACCGGAAGCGATTTTATGACTATAAATCATATATCTACACGCCATGGGCCTGCATGGGTTTGACATCTGCGTCCAGCATGTCATCCTAAAGGCGTAGATGTCGACGGGCCACCTGCGGTGCATTGATGCACCCCCGGCCCGCCGCGAACCGTGTGTGCGTGTGGCTGATTGCCGATGCGCGCGCCCCGGGATGGACGGCAGAGCCGCCCGGCCAAAATTCGAAGAGCTTTCGCGTACACCGGTGCGATCCGCACCGGCACCAGCGCGTTTTTGCAACCGAAAGGGAGACGAAATGACCATTACCAAACGCATTCTGACAGGCACCGCCGCTGCTGCGGCCCTTGCTGCCAGCATGACTGCCGCGCAGGCCGATACGTGGCGCTATGCCTTCGAAGAGGCAATCACCGACGTTCAGGGCGTGTTCGCCACCAAGTTCAAGGAAGAGGTCGAGGCCAATTCCGACCACGAGATTCAGCTGTTCCCCTATGGCACGCTGGGCGAGTCCGCCGACATCATGGAGCAGACGCAGGCAGGCATCCTGCAGTTCGTGAACCAAAGCCCCGGCTTTACCGGCTCGCTGATCCCCGAGGCGCAGGTGTTCTTCGTGCCCTACCTGCTGCCCACCGAAGAAGAGCAGCTGAACGAGTTCTTCCGCACCTCGACCACGATCAACGAGATGTTCCCCGAGATCTACGCCGAGCAGGGCCTTGAACTGCTGGCCATGTATCCCGAGGGCGAAGTGGTGATGACCACCAAGGAACCCGTGACCGCCCCGGCCGACCTGAACGAGGTCAAGTTCCGCGTCATGACCAACCCGCTGCTGGTCGAAAGCTATCAGGCGTTCGGCGCGACACCGACACCCCTGCCCTGGGGCGAGGTCTATGGCGGTCTGCAGACGAACATCATCCAGGGTCAGGAAAACCCGATGTTCTTTGTCGAATCGACCAAGATGTACGAGGTGACGGATCACATCACCTTCGCCGGTCACAACAACTTCACCACGGCGATCATGGCCAACAAGGACTTCTTTGACGGCCTGCCGGCAGAAGACCAGGAGATGATCGAAGCCGCCATCGACACGGCGTTCGAGTACATTCTTGAGTACCAGCAGGGCCTGACCGAGGAATCGCTGGCCCGGATTCAGGAAGACAAGCCGTCGATCACGGTGACACGCCTGACCGAAGAACAGCGCGCGCCCTTCATGGAAGCGGCGGCAGACGTCGAAGCCCAGTTCATCGAGATGACGGGCGAGAGCGGTCAGAAGATCCTTGACCAGATGAAGGCTGATCTGGAAGCCGTTTCCGACTGATCCGGTCTGATATTTTGGCTGCGCCCGGCACCCCGGGCGCAGCCGCTTTGTCCATAATTTAGCAGTTTCAGACAGGGAAAATCCGGTGGCAGAAGACGAGAAACGCAGCCAGCTGCAATCGCAGACCGACACAACCGGAACCGATGACGCCCCACTCGCGGCGTATCAATCCTCGCTACCGGGCCTTCTTGGCACCCTCGACAACGCCATCAGCCGCGCCGAAAGCCTTTTTCTGGCAGTCGGGGTTCTGCTCATGGCCACAAACACGATTGCCAATGTTGTTGGCCGCTTTGTCTTTCAAAGCTCGCTTTTCTTTTCCGAAGAACTGAACCGCATCCTGATCATCCTGATCACCTTCGCGGGCATTTCCTATGCCGCGCGGCAGGGTCGTCATATCCGCATGTCGGCGATATTCGATGCGCTGCCGGTCAAACCGCGCAAGGTGCTGATGATCATCATTTCCGTGGTCACCGCCATCTTCATGTTCGGGCTGGCATGGTATTCCCTGCAATACATCCTGACGCAGGCCAGCCGGGGGCGCATCCTGCCCTCGCTGCAGGTGCCGGTCTGGCTGATCCTGATCTGGGTGCCCATCGGCTTTTTCATGACCGGGCTGCAATACGCCCTCACGGCCATCAAGAACATGATCGAAAAAGACATCTACCTTTCGACCAATGTGCTGGAAGGCTACGACGATGAAGAGCTGGAGGTTTAAGCCATGGCCGTGACAATCTTTTCGATCATGATCGTCCTGCTGCTGCTGGGCTTTCCCATGATGATACCGCTGATCGTCGGGGCCTTCGTCGGCTTTTATTCCCTGTTCGGCGGCATGTCCCAGATGGAGACGATGGTGCAGCAGATGATGGCGGGCATCCGGCCCGCCAGCCTGATCGCGGTGCCGATGTTCATATTTGCCGCCGATATCATGACACGCGGGCAATCCGCGGGTCGGCTGATCGATCTGGTGATGTCCTTTGTCGGCCACATGCGCGGCGGGCTGGCGATCTCCACCGCTGCGGCCTGCACCATGTTCGGCGCGGTCTCGGGCTCGACCCAGGCCACCGTTGTGGCCATCGGTGGCCCGCTGCGGCCACGGATGCAAAAGGCGGGCTATGGCGACAGCTTCATTCTGGCGCTTATCGTCAATTCGTCGGATATCGCCTTTCTGATCCCGCCGTCGATCGGGATGATCATCTATGGCGTGGTGTCGAACACCTCGATCGCGGAACTCTTCATCGCGGGCATCGGCCCCGGTCTGCTGATCCTCGTGCTGTTCTCGATCTATGCCTGGATCTATGCGGTGCGCAACAACGTGCCAACCGAGGACAAGGCCACATGGGGTGAACGCACACGCACGTTGCAACGCGCGCTGTGGCCGCTGGGTTTTCCGGCGATCATCATCGGCGGAATCTATGGCGGCATCTTTTCCCCGACCGAGGCGGCGGCGGCCTGTGTCCTGTATGCCATCATCCTGGAAATGGTCGTGTTTCGGGAAATGAATTTTCGGAACCTTTACGACACCGCCAAGTCCACCGGGCTGATCACCGCCGTCGTCTTCATCCTCGTGGCGGCGGGGGCCGCGTTCTCGTGGGTCATCTCGTTCGCGCAGATCCCGCAGGCGATCCTGTCGGGTATCGGCATCGACGAGATGGGCCAGATCGGCGTCCTGATCGTCATTTCCATCGCCTTCTTCATCGGCTGCATGTTCGTCGACCCGATTGTCGTGATCCTTGTGCTGGTCCCGATCTTTGCCCCGGTGGTCAATGCCGTTGGCCTTGACCCGGTATTGGTCGGCACGATCATCACGTTGCAGGTGGCCATCGGGTCGGCCACGCCGCCCTTTGGCTGCGATATCTTCACCGCCATCGCCGTGTTCAAACGCCCCTACTGGGAGGTCATTCGCGGCACGCCGCCCTTTATCGTCATCCTGCTTTGCGTCTCGGCCCTGCTGATCACGTTCCCGCAGATCGCGCTGTTCCTGCGTGACCTGGCCTTTGACAAATAAGCTTCAGGAGAACAGCGATGTTCAAACGGATACTTGTGCCCTTTGACGGATCGAAAGGCGGCGAGCATGCGTTGCTCAAGGCGGTGGAGCTGGCAACCCTGTGCGGGGCCGAGATCAACGTACTGACGGTCTATCGCCACCATTCGATGCTCGAGGCGTCGTTTTCCATGGTGCGCGCCGCCGATCCCGGCAGCATGGATGACGCCATGCGCAGCCATGCGCGCGAGGTGGCAGAGCATGCCAAGAAACTGGCAATCGACGCGGGGGCCCCAACCGCCCGCGCCTTTGTCAAGGCAGGGCAGCCAGCCCGGACCATCGTGCGTTTCGCGACCGAGCATGACTGCGACCTGATCGTTCTGGGCGCACGCGGCATGGGCTCGGTCGAGGGGTATCTGCTGGGCTCTGTATCACACAAGGTGACGGGTCTGGCGCATATGCCGGTGCTGGTGGTGTGACACCACCAGCCTTTTGACAGGTCACACGGCGGCAAACCCCGCATCCAGCGACGACAGGATCACCTGCACGTCATCCGCCGTCAGCACCAGAGGCGGCGACAGGATGATGTTGGGCCCCGACACACGAACCATCGCGCCCGACTGATACGCCACCTCTTGCACGCGGTTGATGATGCCCTTGTCGACGGGCGCCTTGGTATCGCGATCGCTGACCAGCTCCAGCGCGCACATCAGCCCGTGACCGCCGCGCACATCCCCGATCACATCATGGGTCCGGGCCAAGTTCTGCAACCCGGCAAACAGCTCGGCCCCGCGCGCCGCCGCATTGGCGGGCACGTCCAGTCGTTTTGTTTCCGCCAGACAGGCCAGCGCCGCTGCCGCCCCCACTGGATGCCCGGAATAGGTATAGCCATGGCCGATGGCCGCGCGACCGGTTTCGTCCTGTTCGAACACCTGTGCGACCTGTTCCGCGATCATCACGGCCCCGAAAGGGAAATAGCCGTTGGTGATGGCCTTGGCAGTGCAGGAAAAATCAGGCTGCACGCCCCAGTGGCGGCTGCCGGTCCAGCTTCCGGTGCGGCCAAAGGCGGTGATCACCTCGTCCGCGATCAGCAGGATGCCGTTGCGCGAACAGATGTCGCGCACGCCGGGCATGAAACTGGGATGCGGCGGGATCACGCCACCGGCGCCCAGCACGGGTTCCATGATGAAGGCCGCGATGGTGCCCGCGCCCTGAAAGGCGATTTCGTCCTCCAGCGCAGCAAGGCAAAGCTGCGCCAGTCTTTCAGGATCGGATTCGTTGAACGGGTTGCGATAGGTATAGGGGGCAGGGATCTGGAAGCAGCCGGGCAACAGCGGCTCGTACTGCGTGCGGAAATTGGCGTTTCCGTTGACCGAGGCGCCACCGATATGCGTGCCGTGATAGCCCTTTTTCAGGCTCAGGAACTTGACCCGCCCGGCCTCGCCCCGGATCTTGTGATACTGGCGGGCAAGCCGCAGCGCGGTTTCCACGCTGTCGCTGCCGCCCGAAGTATAGAACGCCCGCGTCAGTCCGTCTGGCGCAAAGAAATCGCGCAGCTCTTCGGACAACTCGATCACGCAGTCATTCGTCGTGCCCCGGAAGGTCGAGTAATAGGGCAGCCGGTCAAGCTGCGCGGTGATCGCGTCCTTGATCGGCTGGCAGGAAAATCCAAGGTTCACGTTCCACAGGCCGCCGACGCCATCCACAACCTCGTGCCCGTCCACATCGGTGATGCGCACGCCCTGCGCGCCGGTCACGATGGTGGGCGGGTTCTTCAGGCTGTCGGCCGGATGCGCCATCGGGTGCCACATGGAACGCGCGTTGTGTTCCTTCAGGAAATTGCCGTCCTTCATGGGGTCGTCTCCTCATGTTGCGGCAGGGGGGTGTCTGCCGGTGTGTCGGTGAATTTGGGTGTGGGGTAGCCGGGCGGCGGAAAGCCCCCCAGCGCCCGCGTCAGGCGCAGGGCCGCGGCGTGCACGCGCGCCCGGATGGTCGCGCGCAGGTCGGGTGTCATGCGTGCGACCGGGGCCGCCACGGCCATTGCGCCAAGCGGCGCCCCGTGCGCGTCAAAGATGGGGGCGGCGTGCGAATGGACATCCTGCTCGAACCCGCTGATGGATTCGGCCACGCCATGCACGCGGATGTCGGCCAGAACCGCCCTGATCTGCACCGGGTCGGTGATGGTTTCCGGCGTGCGCGCCTCCAGCGGCGCGGCCAGAACCGCATCGACCAAGCCCGCTTGGGCATAGGCCAGCACCGCAAGGCCCGAACTGGTGGCATGCAGGGTCAGGTATTGCGCGTCATCCATCGTCACCCGCGTGCCATGCACCGGGCTGTAGGCATGGGCCGTGGCCACCAGAAGATCGCCCTGCAGGATCGAGAAATGCGCGGTCTCGCAGGTCTCGACGCTCAGATCGGCCAGCACTCCGGCGGCCAGATCGCGCATCGGCACCGCCTGTTCGCGCAAGGCCGCCAGCCGCAGATAGACCGCACCAAGCCGGTATTCGCGCCCTGCCGCCACCTGCTCGACGAATCCGGCGGATTCCAGTTCGGACAGCAAGCGATGGGTGGTGGCCTTGTTCAGCCCCGACAGACGCGCCATGTCGCTCAACCCGATCAGGGGCCGCGCGCGGCTGAAATAGGTCAGCAATGACAAGGCTTTGGCAACGGTTCCCATGAGGCGGCAGAAGATCCCGGATGATGAAATTTGCGGCGCGGGCTCAAGCACACCGCCCGACCCTTTCAAAATTGTTGACAGAAAGTCGCACCGTCTGTCAATGTAAATCAGAACCATCGGTTCAAATAATGAACCAGCAACGATAAACAGGGAGAGTACCATGAAACCAACACATCTTCTTGGCGGCACGCTGGCCGTCGCGATGGCCGCGCTGGCCGGGGCCGCGCTGGCCGATTACCCCAAAAAGCCCGTCAGCTTTGTCGTGCCCTTCCCGCCCGGCGATCTGGAAGACGTGATCACCCGCATGATCGCCGAGGATTTCCAGAACGAATACGGCGTCTCGGCCGCCGTGGTGAACAAGCCCGGCGGTGGCGGTGGCCCCTTCCCCGGCGCGATCGAGGTGGCGAATGCTCCTGCCGATGGCTACACCATCGGGTCATTCGTGATCGGCGTGCCGGTGGTGGGTCACAAACTGGGTATCGACGATCTGACGCCTGCGAAATTCGACCCGCTGGGCATCTTTCTGACCTATCCGTTCGTCATCGCCACCAGCGCCGATGCACCCTATTCCACCATCGACGAGCTGGCCGCCTATGCGCAGGACAACGATATCGCGCTTGGCCATTTTGGCGATCCGCTGACGCCGACGCAGGTGACAAAGGCACTGGCGGTCAACAAGGGGTTTGAATGGGGCAGCGACGCGGCCTTTGACGCGCTGGATTGCAACACGCTGGCGTCGGGTGATGCCGATGTCATCAACACCACCCTGCAACTGGTGCTGCCCTGCCTTGACGACATCAAGGTGCTGGTATCCATCACCGACGAGCGCATCCCGCTGGTGCCCGATGCGCCCACGACGGGCGAGGTTGACCCGAGCCTGAACATCGCGCTGTGGAACGGGCTGTTCGTGCACAAGGACACGCCGCAGGACGTGCGCGAAAAGATCATCGCCGTGGCCGAAAAGACCGTGATGAGCGACCGCGCACAGGCCGTTGCCCGCGAAACCGGCGCGCAGGTCTATTGGCAGGGGCCCGAGGACAGCGCCGAGCGGATCGCCACGGACATCGAAACCGTCGGACGCATCGAATCGCTGCTTGAGTGATCCAGACCACCGGGCCAGGCCTTGTGCCCGGCCCTTTGCCACCCCAAAGGTCGCCCGCAGATGAGCACCCCCGAAGAACGCCGATGGGTCGGACGCCTGCAAGGTCAGGTGATCTTCGCCATCGCCTTTCTGGTCCTGTCCCTGCTGTTGCTGTCGCAGATCGGCACGCAGACAACCTGGGCCGCACGCACCGCGTTCTTTGCCCAACCCCGGTTCTGGCCCGCCGTGGCCCTGGGCGGCATGGTGCTGTTCGGCGCGCTGCATTTCTGGCGCCTGCCCCGCCGCCGCATCCGCCGCACCGATGTGACCGAGGCGAAAATCTGGGCGCAACCGCTGGAATACGCGCTGTGGTTCATGGGCTATGTCATGCTGGTGCCGGTGCTTGGCTATCTGCCGGTCACGATGGCCTTTGTGCCCGCGATGATGTGGCGCATGGGCTATCGCAGGCCATGGTTCCTGTGGCTTGGCGTGGCGTTCGGCGTAGCGGTCGTGATGGTGTTCAAGACATTCCTTCAGGTCCGTATCCCCGGCGGCATGATCTATGAATACCTGCCCGGCGCGTTGCGCGCGTTCTTCATCGTGAATTTCTGAAAGTGCGCTGATGGACCTGATCCTTGCCAGTCTGGAAATCCTTGCCCGCTGGGACGTTGTTCTGGCGTTGATGGTGGGCTCGGTCGGCGGGGTTCTGATCGGGGCGATCCCGGGCGTGGGGCCGGCGGTGGCCATCGCCATCCTGTTGCCCGCGACGTTCAGCATGGACCCCATCGTGGGGCTGACCGTGCTTTTGGGCATCTACGGCAGTTCCATGTATGGCGGCGCGATCCCGGCGATCCTGATCAACACGCCCGGCACGGCGGTCAACGCGCTGACCACCTATGACGGCTTTCCCATGACCAGCAGGGGCGAGGCGCGGCGCGCGCTGTCTCTGGCCTATTCCGCGTCATTCTTTGGCGGCGTGTTCTCGGTCATCTGCCTGATCCTGTTCGCCCCGGTTCTGGCCCGGATCGCGCCCATGTTCGGATCGCGCGAGATCTTTCTGGCCGCGTTGCTGGGCATCATCCTTGTGATCGTCGCCCATCGCGGGCAGGCGCTGATCGCGGCGGCGCTGGCGTGTTTCGGCATCTTCCTGAACACCGTGGGGCTGGAGGCAGTCAAGTATTCCAAACGCTACACCTTCGATCAGTCCTTCCTGTCCTCGGGCATCGACCTGATCGTGGTGGTGCTGGGGCTGTTCGCGCTGAGCCAGGCGTTCATCCTGCTGCAAGGGGATGACGAGAAAACCCGCATCACCAAACTCAGCGGCAGCCTGTTCCAGGGCCTGCGCGAGTTGTCGCGCCATCCGCGCGTGGCCGCCGCCTCGGCCAGCTTTGGCACGGTGATGGGCATGATCCCCGGCGTGGGCGAGTTCACCGCGCAATTCCTGTCCTACACCTATGCGCAGAAATCATCCAAACGCCCCGAGGATTTCGGCCATGGATCAAGCGAGGGGCTGATCGCCGCCGAGGCATCCAACAACGCCGTGCCCGCCGCCGCGATGGTGCCGCTTCTGGCGCTGGGTATCCCCGGCGAGGCGCTGACAGCGATGATGCTGTCTGTGTTCTATGTGCATAACGTGGTGCCGGGGCCGCAACTGTTCCAGAATGACATGCCGTTTGTCGTGGCGCTGTATCTGGCGCTGCTGATCCTGAACGTGCTGGTGATGATATTCCTGCTGTTCGCCACCAACCAGTTGATCAAGGTGGTGAAGATCCCCAATCGTTTTCTGGGCGTCTGCATCCTGACCCTGTCGTTCGTCGGCGTCTACTCGCTGCGCAATTCCGCCACCAACTGCATCCTTGCGGCGGTGTTCGGGTTGCTGGGGTTTGTCCTGAAACGGCTGTCGCTGCCCGCCGTACCGATCATCCTTGGCATGGTTCTGGGCGGGATCATGGAGGTCAAGCTGCGCGCCGGCATGGCCCGCGTCAAAACCCCGCTCGATTTCATTGAACGCCCGATTTCCATGATCCTGTTCGTGATGATCCTGGGCGTTCTTATCCTGCATTTCCGCCGCGTCTGGTTGGACCGGCAAGAGTTGAGGCAAGAAAAATGGTTGACCAAACACGCATCGACGACCTTCGGCGCGCACCTGTCGCGGCGCAGAAACTCCTTGTTGACGGAACGTGGCAAGGTGGTTCGGGCGCGCCGCTCGATGTCCTCTCGCCCATCGACGGATCGCAACTGACCACGATCGAACAGGCCGGGGCCGACGATGTGGCGCGCGCCTGTGCCGCCGCGCGCCGCGCCTTTGACGATGGCCGCTGGTCGCGCATGGTCCCTGCCGCGCGCAAGAAGGTGCTGCACGCTATCGCCGACGCAATCGAGGCGCAGGCGCTGGACCTGACCGTTCTGGGCGTGCGCGACAACGGAACCGAATTCAACATGGCGCTCAAGGCCGAGGCCGGATCGGCGGCGGGCACCTTCCGCTATTACGCCGAGGCGCTGGACAAGCTGTATGGCGAGATCGCCCCGACCGCGCCCGATGTGTTGGGCCTTGTCCACCGCGAACCCGTGGGTGTCGTGGGGGCCATCGTGCCGTGGAACTTTCCGCTGATGATCGGCGCGTGGAAACTGGCCCCCGCGCTGGCGGCGGGCAATTCCGTGGTGCTGAAACCGGCCGAGACTGCATCGCTGTCGCTGCTGCGGCTGGCGCAGATCAGTCTGGACTGCGGATTGCCCCCCGGCGTTCTGAACGTGGTCACGGGACCGGGGGCAGTGACCGGCGAGGCGCTGGCGCTGTCGCCGGACGTGGATGTGCTGGTCTTCACCGGCTCGGGGGCTGTGGGTCGGCGGCTGTTGCAATACTCCGCCGCGTCGAACCTCAAGCGCGTCTATCTGGAGCTGGGGGGGAAATCGCCCAACGTCGTCTTTGCCGATGCGCCCGATCTGGCCAAGGCGGCAAAGGTCAGCACGATGGGCATCTTTCGCAACTCCGGGCAGGTCTGCGTGGCCGGATCGCGCCTGCTGGTGGAGCGTTCCATCCATGACGAGTTCGTGCAGATGCTGGCGGACGAGGCGCGCAAGCTGCGCGTGGGCGATCCGCTGTCGCTGGACATGCATATCGGCGCCATCAACTCGGACGCGCAATTGCAGGGCAACCTGGGGTTCATCAACGACGCACTGGCGCAGGGCAATACCATCGCCCTGGGCGGCAACCGCATCCTGGCCGAAACCGGCGGCTATTACATGGCGCCGACGATCATCACCGATGTTGCGCAGGGCGACCGCGTGTTCCAGCAAGAGGTGTTCGGCCCGGTGCTGGCCGTCACCGCCTTTGATACCGAGGAACAGGCGGTCGAACTGGCCAATGCCACCGATTACGGGCTTGCGGCGGGGGTCTGGACGGGCAACCTTGGCCGGGCGCATCGCATGGTGGCGGGCATCCGCGCCGGTGTGGTGCATGTGAACACCTATGGCGGGTCGGACAACACCGTGCCCCTTGGTGGCGTCAGGCAATCGGGCAATGGCCACGACAAATCGCTGCACGCCTTCGACAAGTATTTCGACCTCAAAACCGCATGGATCCAACTGTGACCGAAACATTGCAAGACCGCCGCGCCCGCCTGCTGGGCCCGAACATGTCCACCTTCTATGACGAGCCCGTGCATCTGGTGCGGGGTCTGGGCGTGCACCTGTGGGATGCCGACGGGCGCGAGTACCTGGATTGCTACAACAACGTACCGCACGTGGGCCATTGCCACCCGGCGGTGGTGCAGGCAATCTGCGATCAGGCGGGCACGCTGAACACCCACACCCGCTATCTTCACGAGGGGATACTGGACTATGTCGAGGCCCTGACCGCGACCGTTGCGCCAAAGTTCGACACCGCGCTGATGTGCTGCACCGGGTCCGAGGCGAATGACGTGGCGCTGCGCATGGCGCAGGCGCTGACGGGCAAGACCGGGGTGATCGCCACCGATCATACCTATCACGGCAACACGACGGCGGTGCATCAACTGTCGCGGTCCAACCCGCCGCCGGGGGGATACTGGGACAACGTAGGTTTCGTGCCCGCCCCCGACAGCTATCGCCCGCTGGGGGGCGAGGGCGGCATGGCCCATGCCCGCGCCTTTGCCGCCGAGGTGGAAAAACAGATTGCCGTGCTGGAGGAAAAGGGGGTCGGGTTTTCCACCCTGATGCTGTGCCCGTACTTTGCCAACGAAGGCTTCCCCGACCTGCCCGAGGGCTGGCTCGACCCAACGGTCGAGGTGGTGCACCGCGCCGGTGGCGTGATCATCGCGGACGAGGTGCAGCCGGGCTTTGGCCGTCTGGGCAGCCATTTCTGGGGCTATGAAAAGATCGGGTTCACCCCCGACATCATCACCATCGGCAAGCCCATGGCCAATGGCCATCCGGTTGCCGCCGTGATCGCCCCGCGCGAGACGATGTATGAATTCCGCAACAATTTCCGCTACTTCAACACCTTTGGCGGCAACCCCGTGTCCTGCGCGGCGGCCATGGCAACGCTGAAGGTGGTGCAGGACGACGGGTTGCAGGCCAATGCCGCCGATGTCGGCGCCTATGCCAAGGCCGGGTTGCGGGACCTGGCCAAACGTCACGACTGCATCGGCGATGTGCGCGGCTCGGGGCTGTTCTTTGGCGCGGAAATGGTGCTGGACCGCGCGACCAGGGAACCGGCCACCGCCTTTACCAAACGGGTCGCCAACGGGATGCGCCAGCGCGGTGTGCTGCTGAATTTCCTCGGGCGGCACGGCAACATCCTGAAGATGCGCCCGCCCATGGTGTTCAGCCGCACCAATGTCGATCAGGTGATCGAGACGCTGGATGCGGTGCTGACGGAAACGCCGCTGCAATGAGCGACGAGCGCGCGCAACAGGCGGCCCGGTTGTGGGGCTTTGATCCGGGCGGCGTCACGCTGGCCGCGCGGCGCGAAAACGTGGTTTACCGCGTCGAGGCTGACAGCGGCACATATGCCCTGCGCCTGCACCGCCCCGGCTATCGCAGCGCGGCCGAGCTGGAGTCGGAACTGCATTGGATGGCCGCGCTGGAACATGGCGGAATGGCTGTCCCCCGCCCGGTGCCGCTGCCCGATGGGCAGATGACCGTGCTTTTGGGCGATACGCTGGTGGACATGCTGACGTGGCTGCCGGGGCAACCGCTGGGCGCGCAGGGGGCGATGGACGGTGTCACCGACCGGCCCGCGCTGGCGCACCGGCTGGGCCGCCTGCTGGCGCAGATGCACGACCTGTCCGATGGCTGGACGCCTCCGCCCGGCTTCACCCGACCTTCATGGGATCGCGCCGGATTGCTGGGCGATGACCCGCTCTGGGGCCGGTTCTGGGAGCATCCCGACCTGACCCCGGATCAGCGCGCCCTGTTCGAGGCCGCCCGCGCGCAGGCCAAGGCCCATCTGGCAGGCATAGAAAGCGAGCTTGACCATGGTCTGATCCACGCCGACGTGATCACCGAGAACATCATGCGCGACGGCAACGCCCTCTATCTGATCGATTTCGACGATGGCGGCTGGGGCTTCCGCGATTTCGAACTGGCGACGTTCCTGATGCGCTTTGTCGATGCACCGGACCATGCCGAGATCCGCGCGGCGCTGCTGGAGGGCTATTCAATACGCCGCCGTATCGACACCAAAACGCTCGACCTGTTTCTGACCCTGCGCGCGCTGACCTATCCCGGCTGGATCATCCCGCGACGGCACGAACCCTGCGGCGCGGCGCGATCCGCCCGCGCCATCGCCACCGCCGTGCCGCTGGCCGAAACATATCTGAACGGAGGCCCGAAATGACCCCTGACAAGACCATCCTGATCGTCGGCACCTATGACACCAAGGATGACGAACTGTCCTATCTGGCCGACCGCATCCGCGCGCAGGGCGGTGGGGTGATGTCGATGGATGTCAGCGTGCTGGGCGACCCGAAATCCCCCGTCGATGTGTCCAAGCACGATGTGGCGCAGGCGGGCGGGCATACCATTCAGGACGCCATCGACAGTGGCGATGAAAACCACGCCATGCAGATCATGGCGCAGGGGGCTGCCGCCAGGACGCTGGAGCTGTATCAGGCAGGCTGGATCGACGGCGTGATCGCGCTGGGGGGCACGATGGGCACCGATCTTGCGCTGGATGTCTGCGCCGCCCTGCCGCTGGGCGTGCCGAAATACGTCGTCTCGACCGTCAGCTTTTCCGCCATGCTGCCGCCCGAGCGTCTGGCCGCCGACATCCAGATGATCCTGTGGGCCGGGGGGCTCTATGGGCTGAACTCGGTCTGCAAATCCTCGCTGAGCCAGGCGGCGGGCGCCGTTCTGGGGGCCGCCCGCGCGGTCGAGCCGCCCAAGCGTGACCGACCGCTGATCGGCATGACCAGCTTTGGCAAGACGATCCTGCACTACATGGTCACGCTCAAGCCCGAACTTGAACGGCGCGGCTACGAGGTGGCGGTGTTTCACGCCACCGGCATGGGCGGGCGGGCGTTCGAAAGCCTTGCGGCGCAGGGGGCCTTTGCCTGCGTGATGGATTTCGCCACGCAGGAGGTGACGAACCATCACATGGGTTCGGGCATCTCCGCCGGGCCTGACCGGATGACCAACGCCGGACGGCGCGGCATCCCGCAGATCACCTCCTCGGCCTGTTACGATCTGGTCGATCTGATCGGCTGGCACCCGATCCCCGAGCGCCTGTCGGGCCGCCCCACACATGCGCACAACCGCCTGCTCACCTCGGTCATCCTGACCACGGATGAGCGGCACGAGATCGCGCAGGTTCTGGGCGACAAGCTGGCGCAGGCCACTGGCCCGTCGGTGTTCATCCTGCCCAAGGGCGGCGGCAACGAATGGGATCGGCCCGGCGCGCCGCTGCACGATGCAGACGGGCTGGCCGCGTTCAATCAGGCCATGGCAAGGGCCATACCTGACACCACCGACCTGCGCGTTCTGGGCTGTCACATCAACGACGAGGCCTTTGCCGAGGCAGTGCTTGAAGTGTTCGACGAATGGGTGGCGCAGGGCGTGGTGCCCAAGGGCGCAGGTTAACGCCCGCCGGGACGGTCCAGCGCGTCCAGCTCGTTCAGCAGGTCCAGCAGGGTGTCCAGCTTGTCCTGACCGAAACTGTCGCGCAGCCAGGCATTCAGCCGCTGGCTTTCCACCAGGTTCTCGGCGATCAGGTGCCGCCCGGCATCGGTGATCGTGACCACCTGCTTGCGCCGGTCGGTGGGGTGTGGCGCACGGCTGACCAGCCCCTTGCCATCCAGCGTCTGCAATATCCGCGTCAGGCTGGGCAGCAGCAGGCAGGACCGGTCGGCAATCTCGGTCGGGTCCAGCGGGCCGCGCTCGTCCAGCACGCGCAACACGCGCCATTGCTGCTCAGTCACGCCGACATCGGCCAGCATGTCACGGATCGGTCCCATCACCTTTTCCCGCGCGCGCAGCAGTGCAATCGGCAGGGATCGGTTGGTTTCTGGCGCTTGGATACGAGTCATTGCGTCCCTTTGCCCCTTTTCGCATCCCCGCGCAACATGCAGGCTTGACGCAGCCGCCATAATATATTTAACATGTTAATGGAAAAGGAAGGAGTCGTCCGATGCCCCACGTCACCGTGGACTATTCGGCCAATCTGGAGCAGGCGGTCGACATGGCCGCCCTGTGCGACCTTCTGCGGCGCACGGCGATCGACACAGGCGCTCTGCCCCTTGCGGGTGTGCGCGTGCGCGCCTTTGCCGCCACCCATGTCAGCATCGCCGACGGCAACCCCGATCACGGCTATATCGACATCTCGCTGCGCCTGCGGGCGGGGCGCGATCTGGAAACACGCAAACACGCCACGGCGCTGATTTTCGACGCCGCGCGCGAGTTTCTGGCCCCAATCATGGCGCAGCGCCCGCTCGCCCTGTCGTTCGAGATGCGCGATATCGACCCGGAGCTTTCGCCCAAGACCGGCACCATCCGCGACCACCTGCCCGATGACCTGAAAGGCTGATCCATGTCCGATCTGCACGCCAACCTTGCCACGCTGGCCCCGATCCTTGACCGCCTGCGCGAAACCGGCGTGATGAACCGCATCGCCGGGCAGGATTGCGCTGCGCGATCCGGCGCGACCTTTGCCAACCACTCGCCCGTGGATGAAAGCCATATCTGCGACGTGGCCAAGTCGGGCGCGGCAGACATCGACGCCGCAGCCAAGGCGGCCAAGGCGGCCTTTCCCGCGTGGCGCGACCTGCCCGCGACCCAGCGGAAAAAGATCCTGCACGCCATCGCCGACGGCATCGTGGCAAGGGCCGAGGAGATCGCGCTGGCCGAATGCTGGGACACCGGCCAGGCGATCCGCTTCATGTCCAAGGCCGCGCTGCGTGGGGCCGACAACTTTCGCTTTTTCGCCGACCGCGCGCCTGCCGCCCGCGACGGGCAGCACCTGCCATCCGACACGCTGATGAACGTGACAACCCGCCTGCCCATCGGCCCGGTCGGGGTGATCACGCCGTGGAACACACCCTTCATGCTGTCCACCTGGAAGATCGCCCCTGCGCTGGCCGCAGGCTGCACGGTGGTGCACAAACCGGCCGAGTTCAGCCCCGTCACCGCCCGCATCCTGATGGAGATCGCCGAGGAGGCCGGCCTGCCCCCCGGGGTCTGGAACCTTGTCAACGGCATGGGCGAGGATGCGGGCCGCGCCCTGACCGAGCACCCCGACATCCGCGCCATCGCCTTTGTCGGCGAAAGCAAGACCGGCAGCATGATCATGAAACAGGGGGCCGACACGCTCAAGCGCGTGCATTTCGAACTGGGCGGCAAGAACCCGGTGATCGTGTTCGACGATGCCGATTTCGAACGCGCGCTGGATGCCGCGATCTTCATGATCTACTCGCTGAACGGCGAGCGGTGCACGTCCTCGTCGCGCCTGCTGGTGCAGCAGTCCATCGCCCCCGAGTTCATCGCCCGGCTGACCGAACGGGTAAGCACCATCCGCCTCGGCCATCCGCTGGACCCTCAAACCGAGGTCGGGCCGCTGATCCACAAGGTGCATTTCGACAAGGTCTGTTCATATTTCGACGTGGCCCGGCAGGACGGCGCCACCATTGCCGCAGGCGGCAGCGCGCTTAATCAGCCCGGCCATTACGTGCGCCCCACGCTGTTTACCCACGCCACCAACGACATGCGCATCGCACAGGAAGAGATTTTCGGCCCGGTCCTGACCGCCATCCCCTTTGCCACCGAGGCGGAGGCGGTGCAGATCGCCAATGACACCGCCTATGGGCTGACCGCCTATGTCTGGACAAACGACCTGACCCGCGCGCTGCGGTTTACCAACAGCCTCGAGGCCGGCATGATCTGGGTCAACAGCGAGAATGTCCGCCACCTGCCCACCCCCTTTGGCGGGGTCAAGGCATCCGGCATCGGCCGCGATGGCGGCGACTGGTCGTTCGAATTCTACATGGAGCAAAAACACGTCGGTTTCGCCACAGGTCAGCACAAGATCCCCCGTCTGGGAACGTGACCGCCATGTGTTTCCTCTCTCCAGAAATATCCCGGGGAGCGCGAGGGGCTGGCCCCTCGCACCCGTCCCAAGCAGCCTGCGCCTGACGCAAAGGATATCGCTATGCCCGTGCCCAAGCCCACCCTCTACCCGCCCTTCAATATCGTGCGCCTGTCGCATGTGGATTACCGCGTGACCGATCTGGCGAAATCGCGCGCCTTCTACGTCGATACGCTGGGCCTGCAGGTCACGGACGAGGACGACAGCACCATCTACCTGCGCGCCATGGAAGAGCGCGGCCACCATTGCATCACGCTGATCAAGGCCGACGCGCCGTCCGTCGATGTTCTGGGCTTCAAGCTCTATGACGAGCCCGACCTCGACCGCGCCCATGATTTCTTCACATCCCGCGATCTGCCGGTCGAATGGATCGAACGGCCCTATCAGGGCCGCACCCTGCGCACCCGCGATCCCTGGGGCATTCCGCTGGAGTTCTACGTCAAGATGGATCGCCTGCCGCCGATCCACCAGCACTACAAGCTGTATAACGGCGTCAAACCCCTGCGGATCGACCATTTCAACATGTTCAGCGCCGATGTGGATGCCAGTGTGGGTTTCTACAACGACATCGGCTTTCGTGTCACGGAATACACCGAGGATGACGAGACCGGCAAATGCTGGGCCGCATGGATGCACCGCAAGGGCGGCGTGCATGACGTGGCCTTTACCAACGGCACCGGCCCGCGCCTGCATCACACCGCGTTCTGGGTGCCCACGCCGCTGAACATCATCGATCTGCTGGACCTGATGGCCACCACCGGCTGGGTTGCCAACATCGAACGCGGGCCGGGGCGGCACGGCATTTCCAACGCGTTTTTCCTCTATGTCCGCGACCCCGATGGCCACCGGATCGAGATTTATTGCTCGGACTACCAGACCGTCGATCCCGATCTCGAACCGATCCGCTGGTCGCTGACCGACCCGCAGCGCCAGACCCTGTGGGGTGCACCCGCCCCGCGCAGCTGGTTCGAGGAAGGCTCGCTGTTTGACGGTGCCACCCCGCAGCCATCCGCGCTCAAGGCGCAGCCCATCATCGCTCCCTGAAAGGACCGCCCATGTGCACCGATACCGGCCCCGAGATGACCGCCACACCGACGATCCTGATCGAGAACGACCGGGTGCGTGTCACCCGCTGGTCCTTCGCGGCCAAGGGTGACCGCACCGGCTGGCACCGGCACGAACACGATTACGTCGTGGTGCCCGAGTTCGACGGCACGCTGGAGATCGACCTGCCCGAAGGCGAGCACATGACCGCCGACCTGACGACCGGCGTGCCCTATTACCGCCCGCTGGGAACCGAGCATGACGTCGTCAGCGGCAATGACTTTCCCTGCTCTTTCATCGAGATCGAACTGATGGACCGCAAGGGATGAGCATGGACCGCATCGCAACCGTCGAAACCGATCAGGGCCAGCTTTATGGCGCGGTCACCGAGGATGGCTTTGTCGCGCTGTCGCATGATTTTCCGCAATGGCCCACGCTGCGCCATGTGATCGCTGCGGGCGTGCTGGATCAGGTGGCCGCCCAGGCCACGGGCCGCGCACCGACCCATATGGCCGGGCAGGTCCGCAATCTGCCCCCCGTGCCCGACCCGGAAAAGATCATCTGCGTCGGCGTGAACTTTCCCGACCGCAACGCCGAGTACAAGGATGGCAGCGACCTACCGAAATACATGTCGCTGTTTCCCCGCTTCGCGCGCAGCTTTACCGGCCACGACCGCCCGCTGATCCGCCCGCCCGAAAACCACACGCTGGACTACGAGGGCGAGGTGGCCATCGTCATCGGCAAACCCGGACGGCGCATCGACGCCGCAGATGCCTATGACCACATCGCCGCCATCACTCTCGCGAACGAAGGCACGATCCGCGACTGGGTGCGCCACGCGAAATTCAACGTCACGCAAGGCAAGAACTGGGACAACTCGGGTGCCATCGGCCCCTGGCTGGTGCCCTTCACCGACGCGGCGCAACTGGACGAGGTGCGCCTGACCACGCATGTCAACGGCGAGCTGCGGCAGGACGACACCCTGTCGCGCATGATGTTCCCGATCCGCCAGCAGATCGCCTATATCAGCACCTTCACCACGCTGGTGCCGGGCGACATCATCATCACCGGCACACCCACAGGGGCAGGCGCGCGGTTCGATCCGCCGAGCTATCTGGTGCCCGGCGACGTGGTCGAGGTGTCGGCCACCGGCATTGGTACCCTGCGCAACACGGTCGAGGACGAGACATGACACCGCTGGACATTCAGCAAGCCGCAGAAACCCTGTGGCAGGCCGAACAGACCGGGATGCAATGCCCACTGTTGTCGGCCACCTACCCGGGCATGACGATGGACCAGGCCTATGCCGTGCAGGCCGCGCTGATAGAACGGCGGCAACAGGCGGGACATCGCGTGATCGGCTGGAAGATCGGCCTGACCTCCAAGGCGATGCAATACGCGCTGAACATCGACACACCCGACAGCGGCGTGCTTATGGATGACATGGCCTTTGCGGACGGGGCCACCGTGCCCGCAGGCCGGTTCATCCAGCCAAGGATCGAGGCCGAAATCGCCTTTGTCATGAAAGCCCCGCTAACCGGCGGCACCATCACCCGCGACGATGTGATCGCCGCCACGGATTACGTGGCCCCCGCGATCGAGATCCTGGACACCCGCGTGTTGCGCGCCGATCCGACCACAGGACAGGCCCGCGTGATCGTGGATACGATCAGCGACAATGCCGCCAATGCAGGCATCGTTCTGGGCCTGCAGCGCCACGCCGTGACCGATCATGACCTGCGGTGGGTCGGGGCCATCGTCAGCCGGAATGGCGAGGTCGAGGAAACCGGTCTGGGCGCAGGCGTACTGAACGATCCGGTGCAGGGCGTGGTCTGGCTGGCCCGCCGAATGGAACAGTATGGCGCGCGGATCGAGGCCGGGCAGGTGATCCTGTCTGGCTCCTCCATCCGGCCCGTGGAATGCCCGCCGGGTGCGCAGATCCGGGCAGATTTCGGCGCTTTCGGTGCGGTTGGCATCCATTTTGCCTGATCCGCGCAAAATCCTTTCAAAGGATTTTGCAAAGAGTTTTCACGAAAACTCTTTGCGTGCCTACAAACCGCCACTGGCATCGATCATCCGCAAAAGCGCGCGCGACAGATCGCGCTGGTCGCTGCACAGGTCCAGCACCACGTCGAAATGATTGCGCCCCTCGATCACCATGTGATCCACCGGATGCCCTGCCGCTTGCCACCCGTCGGCATAGGCACGGCATTGACGAGCAAAGCCCGCCGCCTCTTTCTCGGCCAGCGCGACAACCATCGGGCAGCCCTGCGCCGGGATATGGCGCAGCGGGCTGGTGTCGTGGATGTCCTGCGCATTCAGGTTCAGCCACGCCTGCGGCGCGGCCCGCGCGACCGGGGCCAGATCGAACAGCCCGCTGATCGGCATGCACCCCGCCAAGGCCTGCTGTGGCAGGTCAAACCCGCCCTGCCAGCCACCACTTGCCAGACAGGCCGCCAGATGCCCGCCCGCCGAACTGCCCACGGCAAAGATGCGCGTCCGGTCGATCCCCAGGCCATCGGCATTGTGCCAGACATGGGCCAGCGCCGCACGCATCTGGCGGGTGATCTCGGGCAGGCTGGCCTGCGGGGCCAGCGTGTAGTCGGGCACCACCGTCGCGACACCCTGCGCGGCCAGCATCGGAGCCATGAACCTCGAATGCTGCCGCGACAGCGCGCGCCAGTATCCGCCATGGATGAAGATCACCGCCGGTCGCCCGGTGCCCCCATCGCCCAGAATGTCTAGCCGCTCGCCACAGGGATCATAGACCACGCCCTCGGCTTCCATGAACAGCGCCGCCGCCTGATCGGAAAACCGAAAATACTCCGCGATGATCGCGTCGAACCGATCCCCCGAAACAGTTGCCCGCGCGTCGTAATCCGCCTCGATCAGTGCGGCGTCCAAATGGGCGTCGAATGTCATATGACAAGCCCGGACACGCGGTTCTCAATCAGCCGCACAAGGTTCAGCGCGGTCATCGCGCTGGACTTGGGATTGCCCGGCAGGGGATGATTCTCAAGTTCCACCAGCATCCGGCCGAACGTACCAGCCGCTTCGATCCTGTGCGTGTTATGCGCAGCCCCGGGATCGGCCACCAGCGCCACGCGGGTCCGGTCCAGCCCCAGACCGGCGAGCGAGGATATCACGGCCACGTTGGCATTCTGCGGAAACGCGTCCGCCGCCGCCCGCGCGGTGCCTTCGAAGAAAGTGCAAGGCGTTGTCAGCCCATGCAGATCGCACAGCCCTTCTGCCGCCGTGCCCGCCCATGCGGCGGCGGGTTTGGTCACGATATGCGTGACGCTGTCCAACCCCATCCGCGCCGCAGCCGACAGGGCATCCACGCCGCCAAGGGCCCCCGGCGGGATTAGGATGCGCGCGCCATTGGCCTGCGCCAACCCGCGCAACCGTGCCAGCACCGCGTCATCCACGAAGGCCGAGGTGGACGAGACCACGAAATCCGCCCCCATCTCCAGCGCGGCGCTGCCCCACGGATCTACGCTGGCCCGGCCCGCCGCCTCGACCACCAGCGTGGCGCCCGTGCCTGCCAGCGCATCCGGGTCGTCGATCACCTTGGCCCCGTCCGGCACATCGCGCGCGCGCGATGCGTCGCGCACGCCCACCGCCACGATCCGCACGGGTGCTGCGCGGTCGGCAAGCATTTGTGCCACCTGACCCGAGATCGCGCCCCAGCCGATCAGGGCGATGTCCTCAGACGCCGACATAGCCATGCACACGCTCGGCATCGCGGTCCAGATCGGCCCCCGATCCTGTCCAGACCACGTTGCCCTTTTCAAGGATGTAGTGCCTGTCCGCCAACCGTTTGAGCACGTTGATGTTCTTGTCGATCAGCAGGATCGACTGGCCCTGCGCCTTGAGCTGCTCGACCACGTGCCAGATTTCGGTCCGGATCACCGGGGCCAGACCTTCGGTCGCCTCGTCCAGGATAAGCAGCTTGGGGTTGGTCATCAGCGCGCGGCCCACTGCCAGCATCTGCTGCTCGCCACCCGACAGGGTGCCCGCCATCTGGTTCGCACGCTCCTGCATGCGCGGGAACAGGGCATAGACCTTGTCCAGCGTCCAGGGATCACTGCGTTTCAGCCGGTTGCCTGCCGTGGCGATCAGGTTTTCGCGCACGGTCAGGGTGGGAAACACCTGCCGCCCCTCGGGCACCAGACCCGCGCCCAGCCGCGCCACCTTTTCCGGGGCAGCGCCGTGGATATCGTTGCCGTCGAACACGATGCGCCCGGCCCTCGGCCCCAGCAGGCCCATGATACTGCGCACGGTCGTGGTCTTGCCCATCCCGTTGCGCCCCATCAGGGTGACAAGCTCGCCGTCGTTGACCTGCAACGACACGTCGAACAGCACCTGCGCCCGGCCATATCCCGCCTGCAATCCGTCAACCGTCAGCATCAGGCGTCCTCCGTTCCAAGGTAGGCCTCGCGCACACGCGGGTCGCCACGCACCTGATCGGCGGTGCCGGTCATGATGATCTGGCCGTAGACCAGCACCGAAATCCGGTCGGCCAGCGCAAACACCGCATCCATGTCATGTTCGACCAGCAGGATCGACAATTCGCCGCGCAGGGCTTTCAACGTCTCGATCATCTGCTGGCTTTCGACATGGCCCAACCCTGCCATCGGCTCGTCCAGCAGCAACAGGCGCGGCTGGGTCGCCAGCGCCATGATCAGTTCAAGCTGCTTTTTTTCGCCATGGCTCAGGTCGGCCACGATGTCATCCGGGCGTTCGGACAGCAGGCTGCCTTGCAGCAGGTGGTCGGTTTCCTCCCACACGGATGCGCGGCCCATGATGCGGTCAAACACCCGGAAATTGCCGCCGTCGCGGGCCTGCACGGCCAGACCCACGTTTTCGCGCACGGTGAAATCCTCCAGCAGGCAGGTCATCTGAAAGGTGCGGCCCAGCCCCAGATCGACCCGGTCGGGCGCGGCCATGTGGCTGATGTCGCGGCCGGCCAGATGGATCATGCCCGCATCCTGCCGCAGCTCGCCGCACAGCTGGTTGATCAGCGTCGATTTGCCCGCCCCGTTCGGTCCGATCAGGGCGTGGATTTCGCCGGTGTGCACGTCCAGCGACACGTTGTCGGTGGCCACCAGCCCGCCAAAGCGTTTCTGCAACCCTTCGATGCGCAGGATCTCGGTCATCCACGGCCCCCTTTCAGACGCTCGATCAGGCCAAGGATGCCGCCCTTGGTGAACAGCACCACCAGCAGCAGGATGATCCCCAGCCCAAGCTGCCAGTGCTCGGTCCAGTCGGCCAGATAGAATTCAAGGATCATGAAGGCCGCCGCGCCAAGGATAGGCCCAAAGAAGGTGCCAAGCCCGCCCAGGATCACCATGATGATCAGTTCGCCCGACTTGGTCCAGTGCATCATGTCGGGGCTGGCAAACCGCAGGAAGTTCGCCATCAGCGCCCCGGCCAGCCCCGCGCCCATGCCCGCCAGCACAAAGGCGTAAAGCTTGTAGCGATAGGTGGCGATGCCCATCGCCTCCATCCGGCGTTCGTTCTGGCGGATGCCTTTCAGGATCTGGCCGAAGGATGAATGGATGACCCGCCACATCAGTGCAAAATAGATCACCGCCACGGCAAGGATCACGTAATAGACCGTCAGCTTGTCGCGCATGTTCAGGCCCGGCAGCGTGTTGGCACGGCGCATGATGATGCCGTCCTCGCCGCCATAGGTGGTCAGCGACACAAACAGGAAAAAGATCATCTGCGCAAAGGCCAGCGTGATCATGATGAACTGCACGCCGCCGGTGCGCAGCGAAAGCGCGCCGATCAAAAGCGCGGCAAAGCCCGCGATCAGCATCGCCACCGGCAGGGTGATCAGCAACTGGGTAGAGCCGGGAAAGACGCCGAATATGGCGACTTCGCTGGCCGCGTGATGCGACAGGATGCCCACGGCATAGGCGCCCACCCCGAAGAACGCCGCATGGCCGAACGACACCATGCCGCCAAAGCCAAGGATCAGGTTCAGGCTGGCCGCTGCCATCGCATAGATCAGGATGCGCGCCGACAGGGTCTGCAAGGCGTTCTTGCCAAAGATATCGGCAAACAGCGGCATCGCGGCGAAGATCGCGATCAGCACGATGGGCAGGATCAGTTTGCGCATGATCTCAGGCCCCCGCCGCGAACAGGCCCTTGGGCCGGATCAGAAGAACAATCGCCATCAGCAGGAAAATCCCCATCGACGACACCGATGACCCGATGGCGTCGGCCTCGGACGGGGCCATGAACCCGCGCAGGATGGTGGGCAGATAGGCGCGCAGCATCGTGTCCACGACACCCAGACCGATGCCCGCCACGAACGCCCCCTTGATCGACCCGACACCGCCGATCACCACGACGACGAAGGTGGCCAGCAGGATTTCCTCGCCCATGCCGACCTGCACCGCCAGGATCGGCCCGGTCATGTAGCCGGCCAGCCCGGCCAGCAGCGCGCCAAGGCCAAACACGATGGTATAGAGCAGCCGCACATCCACCCCCAGCGCGCGCACCATGTCGCGGTTGGTCGAACCCGCCCGCACCAGCATGCCGACGCGGGTGCGGTTGATCAGGAAGTACAGACCCACGGCCACCAGCAGACCCGTGGCGATGATCAGCAGCCGGTAGGGTGGATAGAACAGCCCCGGCAGCAGCTCGATCGACCCCGACAGCCCGGCAGGCAGCGGGGTAAAGATCGGCTGGCGACCAAAGGTCAGCACGATCATCTGGTTGAAGATCAGGATCAGCGCGAATGTCGCCAGAACCTGATCCAGATGGTCGCGGGCATATAGTTTTCGCACCACCGTGGTTTCAATCAGGAATCCGAACAGCCCCGCGATGACCAGCGCGGCGGGCAAGCCGATCCAGAAACTGCCGGTCTGCGTGGCGACCCAAGTGCCGCCGAACGCCCCTATCATGTAAAGCGAGCCATGGGCCAGGTTGATAACCCCCATGATACCAAAGATCAGGGTCAGACCGGCGGCCAGAAGAAACAGCATGACACCGTATTGCAGCCCGTTCAGAAGCTGCTCGAGGAACAGGATCATGCCTGCCTCCTGCCTGTTGGGATGGGTTGAAAGCGTCAGGCCCCGGCGTGTGCCGCCGGGGCCGCGTGGCTTACATCTGGCACTGTTCGGCGTAGGCGTCGCCGTAGTTTTCCAGCAGGACTTCCTTGGTCACGGCGACCGGCTTGCCGTCTTCACCGGCGACGATGTCCAGCTGGTACCAGTTGTGCACCGGGTGCTGGTTGGGGCCGAACTTGAACTCGCCGCGTACCGAGTCAAAATCGGCCTTGCGCACGGCTTCGCGCAGGGCGTCGATGTCATCCACGCCGCCGGTTTCGCGCAGCGCCGAGGCGATCAGCAGCCCGGTGTCATAGCCCTGGCTGGCGTAGTAGGTGATCGGATGGTCGTATTTCTCGTCCCAGGCGGCGACAAAGGCCTTGTTCGACTCGTTGTCGAAATCGCGGTTCCAATGCGCGGTGGCGGTGATGCCGATGGCCGCGTCACCCACGGCATTCAGGACCACGGCATCGGTCGACGGCTCGGACAGAACCATGGGGATATTCCCCTGAAGACCCGCCTGGCTGTACTGCCGCAAAAAGGCGATGCCCATGCCGCCGGGGTGGAACTGGAACACCACCTCGGGGTCGGCGGCGCGGATCTGCGCCATCTCGGCCGAGTAATCGGTCTGGCCCAGTTGGGTGAAGATCTCGCTGACTTCACCCTCGAAGGTACGCTTGAACCCTTCGACCGCGTCCTTGCCCGCCTGATAGTTGGGGGCCAGCGCCATCGCGTTGGTATAGCCCAGCTTTTTCGCAGCAGCGCCTGCTGCCTCGTGCAGGGCGTCGTTCTGCCAGCTTACGACAAAGTAATTCTCGTGGCAGCCCTCACCGGCCAGGTTCGACGGCCCGGCGTTGGGGCTGATGTAGATCGCCCCGTTTTCCACGATCTCGGGCACGGTTGCGCCGGCCACGTTGGAAAAGATGATGCCGGTCAGCAGCTTCATGCCTTCGTCGTTCATGAACTTGTCGGCGATCTGGCGGCCATTGCCGGGCTTGAGCCCGTCATCCTCGACCACCAGCTCGACCGGCACGCCGCCCAGGCTGCCGCCTTCCATGTCGATGGCCAATTGAAGGCCGTCGCGCACGTCCTGCCCCAGATAGCCCGCAGGCCCCGACAGGGTGGTGATCACGCCGATCTTAACGGCCTCTTGCGCCACGGCCGGTGCGGCGATGGCAAAGCTGGCAAGCACACTTGCCGTTATCATCTTGGTCAGTTTCATCATTTACTCCCGGTTGGTATGGCCTTTTGCGGCCTGATTATCAGGGACGAATCCCCGTTATTTATTTCAAGCCTAAAAAATCCAGCGGAAACTTCAAGCCTGAAATATCTCTTACAGTTGCACCCAGCCTTCGGGCGGTTCCTTGCCCGGATGCATCGTGCCGCAGTTGGGACAGGTCCGCGCGTCCTCGTCGGCATAGAACGCCTGATAGATCGGCGGGAGGTCGTCGACGATAGACACCAGATCAACCTCGGCCCGGTGCACCCGCGCGTTGCACTCAAAACAATACCATTCGATCGCATCCAGCGCGCCCTCGGGGCGTTTGGGTTCGATCACCAGCCCGACCGAGCCTTCCTGCGGGCGCTGCGGGCTGTGGCGCATATGCGCGGGCAGCAGAAACACATCGCCCTCGCGGATCGGCACGTCGTAGAAATCGCCGGTTTCCGTGTCATGCAGCTTGAGCAGCATGTCACCCTTGAGCTGGTAGAAGAACTCTTCGACCGGATCGTCGTGGTAATCGGTGCGCTTGTTCGGGCCACCGACAACCGTGACCATCATGTCGCTGTCCTCGAACACCATCTTGTTGCCAACCGGCGGCTTCAGCAGATGCTGATGCTCGTCGATCCATTTCCTGAAATTGAACGCAGCCAGACGGGCCATCGGTCATCTCCCCTTCATGATTTCAGTGTTTCACAAGTTTTCCGCCCTGTCACAGGGTCAGGCCACAATTTTCAAACGCCACGCGCGTGGCGGCCTTTTCGTCCTCGGTCAGGTCCAGCAGCGGCGCGCGCACATGGCCGCCCACCTGTCCCAGCAGATCCTGCCAGTATTTCTGATGCGCGTGCGGCTTTTCGGCTGGGCGCGTCGATTTCAGCGCGTGGCGCACCGGATCAAGACTGGCCGCGACCTTGCGCGCCTCCTCCGCCTGTCCGGCAAAGGCCAGATCGGTATAGTCGCGCATCCGCCGGTCCTTGGCGGTCTGGATCAGGTAGGGCGGGGACGAGCACAGATACAGCTGCCAGTTCAGCTCCAGGATGTTGTCCAGCCATTCCTCTTCGCTGGCGGTGGACACAAGGATCTTGTCGCCCGCCAGGTCCGTCAGCCGCACGTACATGTCACGCGGGACCGAATACTTGATCGCCACCACGGTCTCGATCTCGGCCAGCCGCGCGCATAGCTCTGGCGACATCAGATACCCGCTGTCGGGATGCGACCAAAGGGCGATGCCGATATCCACCTTTTCGGCGATGGTTTCGTAGTACCGGATCAGGGTTTCATCCTGCGCCTTGTGGAAATGCAGGATCGGCGCGTGCACCACGATGTAATCTGCGCCGCAGTCCTGCGCGTGGCGGGCCAGGTCGATCACCACATCCATGTTCTGATCCGAACAGGACATGATCGTCTGCGCCCGTCCGTTGGCCGCCTGAACCGCCAGATCAAAGTTGCGCTTGCGCTCTTCGACCGACATCGAAAAGAACTCGCCCTGCTTGCCGGCGATGAAGAACCCGTCGATCCCAAGATCGTCGATCCAGTGATCCATGTTGGCGCGAAACCCGTCCTCGTCGATCGACCCGTCGGCGCGGAACGGCATCAGCGCGGCGGCCCAGATGCCGCGCATGGTGGCGCGGGAATGGGCCTTGGCGTCCTTGCGAGAGTATTTCATGTCGCCTCCTGTACTGAATTGATCGCGCGCCACAGGGTTTCCGACGTGGAGGGCAGCGGCAGATCGGTGTCGGTGAATGGAAGGATCGCATCCTGCAACGCGTTCAGGACGGCAGGCGGAACGGCGATACACCCGGCCTCGCCCACGCCCTTTGCGCCCAGCGGGTTGGCCGCACTTGGGGTGGGCAGCTTGTGCAGCGCCACGGCACGCGGCATGTCATTCGCGCGTGGCACGGCGTAATCCATCAGGCTGCCGGTCAGAAGCTGGCCATCGCCGTCATAGGCCAAACGTTCGGACAGGACACAGCCCAGCCCCTGCGCCAGCCCGCCCCACAACTGCCCCTGAACCAGCAGCGGGTTCACCACCGTTCCGGCATCGTCGATCCAGATCAGATCCTCGACCGTCACGCGGCCGGTCTCGCGGTCAATCGCCACCTGCGCCATCGCGGCACCGCTGGCCCAGGCTTCGTGCGCGGCAGTATAGGTTTCATCGGCGGTGCGGGCCGCCTCCGGCAGGCGCGCGGCGATCTGATCCCATGACAGATGAGAGCCGTTGACACAGGCCCCGCGCGCATCGGTTTCCAGATCGTTGACGCCCAGTGCGGTGGCGATCTGCGCGCGCAGGGTGATCGCCGCCAGCCGCATCGCGCTGCCGCCAATCGCGGTGGACCGGCTGGCCAGCGCACCAATGCCGTTGTCCAGATCGGCAGTGTCACCCGACCCCACATCGACGCAATCGGGCGAAACACCCAAGACATCGGCCACGATCTGCGCACAGGCGGTCTGCCGCCCCTGCCCCTGTGCCGAACTGCCCGTGTAGGCGATAAACCGTCCCTGCGGGGACAGCGAAACGCGCGCGGTCTCCCACCCCTGCCCGCAGGGTTCGATGTAAAGCGACAGGCCAAGCCCCACCACTTCGCCCGCGCGGCGCCGCTGCGCCTGATCTGCGCGGCGGGTGGCATACCCGGCGCGGATTTCCAGCGCGTCCAGCAGCGCGGCATAGTCGCCAGTGTCGATCCATTCGCCCGCAACAGACGGTCCCGGCACCCGCCCGTCTCGCAGGTTGCGGCGGCGCATGTCCAGCGGGTCGATCCCGGCCTTGTGCGCCGCCTTGTCCATCAGCCGCTCGATCAGCATCGCCGCCTCGGGGCGGCCTGCGCCGCGATAGATGTTCATCGGCGCGGTGTTGGACAGCCCCGCCGCCACATCCACCGTCACCGACGGGATGGCATACGGCCCCGGCAGGATGCGCCCCGCGTTGCGCGCCGGGGCATAGGCGCTGTAGGGCGTCCAGCTGCCAAGGTCGTAAGTCATCCGCGCTGTCAGGCTGGTGATCCGCCCGTCCGCGTCAATCCCCAGCGAGCCCTGGCTTTGCGCACCCCGGCCTTGGGTGGCGGCCATGAATTCATCCGAGCGGCTGGCCGTCCATTTCACCGGGAGGTTCAGATCGCGCGCGGCAAAGGCCACCATCGCATCCTCGGGGTAGATCGACGCCTTGCCACCGAACGCGCCGCCCACGTCGGGGGCAATCACCTGCACGGCGGCACGGTCCATCCCCAGGATACGCGCCAGATCGTCCCGCCCCCGGAACGGCGTCTGGGTCGCCATCCAGACCCGCAAGCCATCGCCCACAGGTTCGGCCAGACAGGCACGCGGCTCCATCGCAAAGGGGGCAACGCGGGCGTGATCGACGCGGGACGCGATGGTCATTGCGGGCGTATCCGCTGGACCGCCCCGCCATTGGGCGACAGGGGTTGTCGCGGTTTCGGCTTCGGTATCCTCGATCTCCAGCCAGATCACCTCGACCGCGTCGCGTGCGGCGTCACGACTGGTGGCAACGACGGCGGCGATGGGCTGACCCACATGAGTCACCGCGCCGCGCGCCAGCACATCAAAGGGGCGCATCGGCGCGCCGGGGATCAGGGCATTGACCGCAGATTGCCCCAACTCGCCCAGATCATCGGCGGTATAGACCGCCAGCACGCCCTCGCAATCACGCGCATCCGCCGCATCCAGCGCGGTTATGGTCCCTGAGGGGACAGTGCTGCGCAGAAACTCGACAAAGACACAGCCCTTTGGCGCGATGTCCTCGACAAACCGGCCCTGCCCGCGCAGCAGCGCCGGGTCCTCGCGCCGGGGCATGGCCTGCCCCATCCATGATGTCTGTTTGCCTGTGCCATCCATCCCACCATTAGGGCGCAGGATTTTTCATATCGCAATCAGACAGGATGATATAAATTCATAACCATTCTGATATGAAAAGCACATGATCATCACACTGCGCCAGATCACCGCCTTTCGCACCGTGGCCGAGCTGCACAGCTTTTCGCGCGCGGCCGAGCGGCTGGGCACGTCGCAACCCGCGCTGTCGGCCGTGATCCGTGATCTGGAAACCGCCCTTGGCGCGCGGCTGTTCGACCGCACCACCCGCCGCGTGGATCTGACCGAGGCGGGGGTAGCCTTTGCCGCCCATGCCCTGCCTGGGCTGGAGCAGATCGCCCGCGCCGTGGATCAGGTGCAGGACATGCGCGCGTTGCGCCAGGGGCTTGTGCGCGTGGCCGCCCCGCCGCTGCTGGCCGCCACCGCCCTGCCCCGCGTTCTGGCCGATCTGGCGCGCAGCCATCCCGGGATACAGATCAGGATCGCCGATCTGGGCACCGACGCGATCATGGCGCAAATCCGGACCGGTCAGGCCGACCTGGGCCTTGGCACCTTTCCGGCGGGCGAGGACGGGTTCGACCGTCTGCCGGTGCTGCGCGACGAGTTGATGGCCTTTGTCGCGGGCGACGATCCGGCGCAGACGCTGGACTGGACAGCACTTGCGCAGGGACCGTTTATCACCCTGACCCGCGAAAGCGGCATCCGCCTGCTGACCGAGGTGGGGTTCGAGACAGCACAAGCCCCGCTGCGCCCGGCGCATGAGGTGCATCAGATCGGCACCGCGCTGGCGCTGGTGGCCGCCGGGCTGGGCCGCGCGGTTCTCCCCGCCTATGCCCGCGCGGCGGCGGGGCAGGTGCGCGCCGTGCCCTTGACCGCGCCGGTGGTTGCCCGCGAAATCACCCTGATCACCGCACGCGACCGGGCGGCATCCCCGGCCACGCTGGCGGTGCGCGCCGCGATCCGGGGGGCGTTGCGCGCTAAAGGCTGATCGTGCCCACACTGGCCCCACCGCAGACATAGAGCACCTGCCCGGTGACAAAGCTGTTTTCGGGCGCACAGAAGAACAGGAACGCGTTCGACACATCCTCGGACCGGCCAAGGCGGCCCACAGGTATCCGCGCCGCCAGTTCTGCCTCGCGCGTTGATCCCTTGGGAATGATGCCCCAGAAATTGTCGGTCTGGATCGGGCCGGGGGCCACCACGTTGACGGTGATGCCGTGCGGTGCCAGTTCCAGCGCCCAGGTGCGCGCCATGCCGATCATCCCGGCCTTTGATGCCGCATAGGCGGTGCGCGTAGGCACGCCCAGTGCCGCGCGCGAGCCGTTGAACAGCACGCGACCGAATTGCCGTTCCTTCATGCGCGGCAGCACCGCTTGCAGCAGGGTCAGGGCGGAGCCAAGGTGCAGCTGCGCCAGCCCGGTGATGTCGGCAGGTGTGGCCTGTTCCAGAAGGTTGGGCCAGATCAGCCCGGCGTTGTGGATCAGATGCGTCACGCCACGGTCGGCCAGTTGCGCGGCGGTGGCCGCCACGGCCTCGGCGTCCAGCAGATCGACTGGCAGGGTCTCGAACCGCTCATGCGTGAAATCGGGCACATTGCGCGACAGGTTGATGACGCGGTAGTCACGCTCCAGCAGGCGTTGGGCAAGATCCAGCCCGATGCCCTTGGACGCGCCGGTGATGATGGCGGTTTGGGTCATTTCGTCCCTCCCGGCACCAGTGCCAGCACGCGCAGGGGGCTGCCGGTGCCACCCTTGATCTTGAGCGGCGGCGCGATCAGCACCGCTCCCGTGGCAGGCAGCCGATCAAGGTTGTTCAGGCATTGCAGCCCGTATTTCCCCGCCCCGTGCAGCAGGTAGTGCGCCGGATAGGGCGGATCGTAATGTGATCCCTGACCCGCATCCGTGCCCACACATTCGGTGCCGAACCCGCGAATGTCACGCTCCAGCAGCAGGCGGATCGCATCGGGCGTCGGGCCGGGGCTGTGCGGGCCATCCTCGGCCATGTTCAGGTACTCTGCCCCTCTGCGATAGGACCAGTCGGTGCGCATCAGCACCCATGACCCGGCGGGAATCCGGCCATGCTCGGCCTCCCAAGCCGCAATGATCCCGGGCGTCAGTTCGAAATCGTCGTCCCGCGCCGCCCCATCCGAGCAGTCGATCACGCAGACCGGGCCGATCAGATGCTCCGCCGGAATCTCGTCCACCGCACCATTCGGCCAGTCACGCCCCGAGACCCAATGGATCGGCGCGTCGAAATGCGTGCCGGTGTGTTCGTTCAGCGTCAGGTTATGCCAGCGCCATGCCGGGCCGCGATGGTCATAGGCGCTGACCTCTTCCATGCGAAAGCGCGCACATTGGCCAAATTCCGGCGGCAGGATGATCACCGGAAAATCGGGATCGAGGGCATGGGTCAGATCGACCACGCTTACTTCGCCGCCCGCCAGCGCGGTTGACAGGTCTGTCAGGATGCTCATGCGCCGCCCCCCGTGATTTCTCGTTCCAGTATGCCCGGATCGCGCTGCCAACGCTCGGCCAGATCGCGGGCCACGTCGCCGCAGAACACATCCTCGAGCCCGCGTTGCAGGCCATCGACGATGGATCGTGCCAGCGCCCTGGGCGCCACTTTGGGCGGCGGCAAGGGCTGGTGCCAGTCATCATCCGTCGGGCCGGTATAAACGCAGCCCATGCGCAAGCCGCTGGCGCGGAATTCGGCGCGCAGCGTCTGCGCGATCGACCGCGCGGCGGCCTGGCTGGCGTTGAAGGCCCCATAGGCCGGATCGGGGGACAGCGCATGGGCCGACAGGATGGTGACAAACGCGACCGAGGCGTTCACCCCATCCGCCGTGCGCCCCGCCATGCCGGTGCCAAAGGCCTGCGCCAGACGCATCAGGCCAAGGGCGTTCACCTCCATCTCGTCCCGTGCGGCGGTGGTGTCATGGCCCAGAACACCACCGGGGCGGATGTGCCGCGCGGTGTTGATCAGGACGTCGACCTTGCCGCCGATTTCGCTGGCGGCTTCTTTCAGGCTGTGGGAGTCGGTCACGTCCAGCGGCAGCAGGCTGACATTCTCCCGCCCCTCGATCGCGGTGATCCCATGCGGCCTGCGCCACATCTCGGGGACACCCGCAAAGACATGCGCGGCCCCAGCGGCGAACAGCGCGTCGATCAACGGGCGCGTGACGGGGTGCGTGGCGTCGGAAATCAGGATGCGGCGGTGTTTCGGATGCGTGCCCATTTCACGCAGCACAGGGTCGTCTTGCATATCGGCATCCTTGTCCATCGGCAGGGCCACCATCACGCCCTGCCCTGCGCGGTCCAGCCGCAATTCCATGCGCACCTTGTCGCCGCGGCTGACGCCCACCAGATGCGCCATCACCACCGGCCCGGCGTCCAGTTTCACCGATCCCATGCGCCACGGCAGACGCTCGCGGAAATACGGATCGGGCGAGGCATGGATGCGGGTTTCGGCCTGCAAAACCCCATACGGATGCGTATCTTTCCAGGGCAGATCATCCGACAGGCACACATGACAGGCATCGCGTGGCGGGTATTGCACCGCGCCACACCCGGCACAGTGCTGCAAGGCGAACCGTCCCTGCGCCGCTGCCACCGCCAGCCCCAGAGCCGCGCGCGAGCGCATTTCGGGCGGCAGGGTCGGCACACGGGTGCGGACCTGCGGATCTTTCTTTTTCGGGCGTTCCAGCGTCATGCCGCGCCCTCCAGTATCGCCACAGCGGAACAGACGCCGCGATCATAGTTGACCATGCCAAAGCCCGACACCATCGCCAGCCGTGCACCATCCACCTGCGTCGGCCCTGCACGGCCAGTCACCTGCCGGATCGCCTCGACCGTCCCCAGATAGCCGCCGGCCGCACCCGCCTGCCCGACCGACAACTGCCCGCCGCTGGTGTTGTGTGGGAAATCGCCGGTCACGGTCAGATCATGCGCCCGCACGAACTCGGGCGCCTGGCCCTTGGGGCAGAATCCCAGATCCTCGATCTGCATCATCGAGATGACGGGATAGTCGTCATAGGTTTGCAGCAGGTCCATATCCTGCGGCCCACACGCCGCTTGCGCATAGAGATCGTCGATATCCACCGCCCAGCCACCGCGCAACTGCACCGGATCGTCCGCATGGGCATTGTGCCGCTCGATACTGCCGCGCATCCGGGCAAAGGGCAGGCCACGCTTGCGCGCCTCATCCTCGCGCATGACCAGAAACGCCTCGGCCCCGGCGCAGGGCATGACGCAATCGAACAACGCCACGGGGTCCGAGATCATCCGCGCATTCAGGTACTCATCCAGCGTCAGCGGCTTTTTCATCAACGCATCTGGATTGCGCAGGGCGTTGGCCCGCTGCGCCACGGCGATGCGGCCAAAATCGGCGCGGGTGGCGCCGTACTCGGCCATGTAGGCATCCATGATCAGGGCGAAAGTCGCATTCGGCCCGCCAAAGCCATAGCCATAGGATGCATCCAGCGAGAACCGCGAAAAGGCCGACAAAAGCTGGCGGAAACTGTCGATCCGGTTGGCATCACCCGCCACGCAGGCCACGATATCGGCATCACCCGCCTGCACCGCGCGGGCGGCGCGGCGCGCGGCCACGACGCCGCTGGCCCCGCCCATCGGGATGCTGTCCAGATAGCGCAGGGTCAGGCCCAGATGCTGGGTCAGCCCCACCGGCGTGTCGGGAAACAGGGTGAAGGAACTGACCGACAGCCCATCAATATCGCGCGGGGTCAGTCCGCCCGCCTGCAAGGTGCCGCGCAGGGCCCGGGCGATCCAATAGTGCGCGGTTTCATGGGCATAGCGCACGTAAGGCACCGTGAACGGGCAGGTCAGCACCACACCGTCATAGTAATGAGCGGTCATGCGGCACCGCGTTTCTTGAGATGGCGCAGGTCGATGGTGGCGGGATCATCCAGCAGGCCAGTGGCCATGGTTTTCAACTGCGCGCGCTGGACCTTCTGCGTGGCAGTCAGCGGCAGCGCCGCGACGAACGCAATGAAGCCGGGGGCCTTGTAATAGGCCAGTTGGGTCAGGCACCAGTCGGTGATGGATTGGGCCAGATCTGGCGTGGGATCGTCGGTCACGATGCAGGCGAACACCTCGTCCCCGCGCACGGGGTCGGGCACGGCGGTGACGGCGGCGGCGCGCACGGCGGGGTGGCGCATCAGCACCGATTCAACCTCGACCGCGGCGATGTTTTCGCCCGAGCGGCGGATCACGTTCTTTTTGCGATCGACAAAGAACACCGACCCGTCGGCCTCTTGCCGCACGATGTCGCCGGTGTGGAACCATCCGCCCTGCCATGCCTCGTCCGTGGCCTGCGGGTTCTTGTAATACGCGGCGAAAAACCCGCGGCGCGGGTCGTCGCCTGCATGGCGCACCAGAAGCTCACCGGGGGCACCGCTCGTGTCATTGCCAGCCTCATCCACAATAAGCAGATCCAGGTCCGGCCCCGGTTTGCCAAGGCAGCTTTCGCCCACCCGGCGCGGCATCTGGTTGGCGCAGATCACGGCACCCGCGCCGGTTTCGGTCATCGCCCAGGCCTCGACCAGCGGAAACCCGAACCGCGCCTCGAAATCTGCGTGCAGCTTGGGATCGACGCCCGCGCCAAATCCGAAACTGACCGTATGGTTGGTGTCTTCAGGGCTGGCTGGCAGACCCATCAGCATCGAGGGCATGACGCCCAGATAGTGCAGGCAGGTCGCGCGGCTGTCCTGCACGGATTGCCACCATGTGCGCGGGTGAAACCGGTCCAGCGCAATCAGACAGCCGCCCACGGCGATCATCGCCATCAGCGAATAGGCCATCGCGTTCATGTGAAAGATCGGCAACGGAGTGATCATCCGCTCACCATCGGTGGTCAGTTCGCACAGCCCGCCCGCGTCGGCATACCAGCGCCCAGCCATCAGGAAATACGCGTTGGGCAGCACGCAGCCCTTGGGCTGGCCGGTGGTGCCGCTGGTGTACAGCATCGCGGCCTCGTTCCGCGCCAGCTGCGCCCCGTCGCGCGGGCGCGGCAGGGGGGCATCGGGCGTGATCGCGGGCATGTCCACGCCCGCCGCCTGCGCGGCCTGCATCAGGTCATCCACGCGGGTGGGGATACAGACCGCCAGCGCGGGTTCGGCGTGCCCCACCATATACGACAGTTCGGCCGCGCGCAGATCGGGGTTGACCGGCACGATGGAGGCCCCCAGCCGGTTCAGCGCCAGAAACCACAGGAAGAACGCAGGCCGGTTTTCCAGCAGCACCATCACCCGATGCCCCGCGCCATAGCCCGCCGCCGCCAGCCGGTCGGCCAGCGCATCGACCTGTGCTGCGGCCATGGCATAGCGTATGCTGCCCGCCTCGATCCCGTAGATGTCGGCAGTTTCCGGCAATACCGCCAGCATGTCGCGATCCGGCCAGCGCGCGGCACTGGCGGCAAAGGCCGCGTAGACGTTGGGACAATCGGGGGCGATCATGGCAGCAACTGGATATTGCCGAAGGCCGCATCGGAGTTCAGCAGGTCCACCCTTTTGTTGGCAATCCGCAGCGCGCCATCCAGCAGCCGCAACTCATGCGTGGCGGTCAGCGCCAGCAGGAACTGATCGTCCAGCCGGGTTTCGACGTAATGCATGCTGGTGTTGGTGACATAGCGCCCGGCGTCATGGTCCATCTCGTCCACGAACGGGCGCTGGATCACGTGGTGACAGCGGCTTTTGGGTTTCTGGCTGAAGGTGCGTGCGCCGGTCAGGCGCTGGACCCGCAGGCGCAGCATGAACATATCCTCATACAGCAGCGAGGTCACATGCAGCGGATCGGTCTGTTTCCAGTCCAGAGGCATCCAGTAATGGCCATCCTCCAGCCACAGCGCCAGCCATTCATCAAACCGACCCTCGTCCAGCATCCGGGCCTCGGCATAGATGAAATCGATCACGTCATCGCGGGTGATGGTCATTCCGCCGCCTCCTGCTGGCCCATGTCGGCGGTCATGAACTTGACCCAGGCGTGGAACTGGTTGCGCATCTGGCGTTCGGTGGTGCCGTTCTCGACGCGGGTCTCGTCGAAATCCTCGTCCTCTTCATACAGGCGCTGGATGTTGACCCATTCCATGCCGTCGGCATGCAGGCCTTCCTGGGCGCGCTCGTACATTTCCAGATCGTCATGGCCCACGATCGAGGTGGGCGCGTTGATCATCCGGTTGTACATCGCCGTGCGCGCCAGCAATTCATCCGGCGCATCGACCAGCCGGTAGATGTAGCTTTCCACCAGCGTCTTGTCGGCGGCCAGCGGGATGAACACGCGCAACTGCTGGATCGGCCCCTTGATCATGATGTTGGGGAAATAGACCGTGTTGTGCCGGTTCTCGCCCAGGATCGCCTTGGCCTTCTCGGCGCCATAGGTGTCGCTCAGCGCCTCGAAATAGCCCGGAATGGCAGAGTAGTTCGAATGGATCGAGTGATTGACCCCGGTGTGCCCGTGCCCGTTGGGCCAGGTCCGTATCCCCATGTTTTCAAAGAACTCATAGGGCGACATGAAGGGGGCGATGATCTCCATCGCGGGGGGCTTTGGGTCATCCTCGGAATAACCCATCTCTTTCCAGATCTGCACCGCCGTGCCTGCGCTGCTTTCATGGGCCACCATCGGATGACAGGTATCGGTCTGGTTCTCGGCCAGCATTTTCCAGTTGCACTGATGCATGTAACGCAACGGCGGGCCTGCGACCTCGAGCCGCCCCGCCGGGGAGCGATCCACCATGTTGTCGAGAGAGGACAGGCTGTCGCCAAAGAAGTCATCAAACGAAATCCCCTCCTCGGCCAGCCGCGCAAAGACGAAACCGCGATGATTGTGCACCGCGCCCACGGCTTTCATCCCCTGACCGCTTTGCGATTGGTCCAGCCCGGTGCCCTCGTATCCCTTTTTCAGGGGGATCGCCAAAAGGCAGCCATCGGTCTTGAAAGACCACGCGTGATAGGGGCAGCGAAAGAACTTGCCGGTGTTGCCGGTGCGGTCGATGGCGATCTTGGTGCCCTTGTGCGGGCAGCGGTTGTAGAGCACCTTGATCTCGTTATCGGTGTGGCGCACCATGATCACCGGCTGATCCCCGATCTGCGTGGTGAAATAATCGCCCTTGTTCGGGACCTGGCTGTCATGGCCCACGAACACCCAAGCGTTGGCGAACAGGTGCTTCATCTCCAGCCGAAAAACCTCGGCGTCGATGTAGACATCGCGGTGCACCTCGCGGCCGCGCACAAGGGCTGCGACAGCAGCGGGGTTGTCGGTGTAACGTGTCATCTTGGTCTCCCTTACAGGTCCAGAACCAGCCGGGCCGATCTGGCGCGGCTGACGCAGATTTGCATGACCTTGCCTTCGGACCTTTCGGCATCCGACAGGACCACGTCGCGGTGATCAGGGGTTCCGGAAATCACGTCGGTCTGGCAGATGCCGCAATCGCCGCGCTGGCAATCATAGATCAGATCGTGACCGGCGGCTTCCAGCGCCTGAATGATGCTTTGATCGGGGGGCACGGTGATCACCTTGCCGCTGCTGGCAATTTCGACCTCGAAGGCGGTGTCGCCCGCGGCCTGCGCCGCGTTGTCGAACAGCTCGACATGCACGCGGTCCGCCGGAATACCCGCTGTTGCAGCCTTGGCGCGGGCAGCGTCGATCATGCCGCGCGGACCGCAGATATAAAGATGCCCCGCCCCCAACGCGCCGATCACTGCGTCCAGATCCAGCGCGCTGCTGTCATCGTCGCAATGGATGTGCAGGGCATCGCCCAGACTGTCGGCCAGATCGTCGGCAAAGGCCATCATCCCACGGCTGCGCCCGGCATAGTGCAGCGTGACCGGCGTGCCCGCCGCGCGCAGCGCGTGCGCCATCGAGATCATCGGCGTGATACCGATCCCGCCTGCCAGCAGCACCGCAGGGGCATCGGGCGTGACGGGGAAATCGCATTTGGGCGGGGTCACTGCAATTTCGTCGCCCTCGGTCAGCGCATGCATGTGGCGCGACCCGCCGGTGCCGTCCTCTTCGCGTTGCACGGCGATCGTATAGGCCGCGCCGCTGCGCGTGTCGTCCCATGCGATCAGCGAATAGGCCCGGTCACCCCCCGGCACCTCCACGCGAATATGCGCGCCCGCGTCCCACACGGGCAGGTCCGCGCTGTCAGGGGCGGTCAGGGTGAATTCCGAAATCCGGTCTGTCAGCGGGCGAATGCGCGCGATGCGCAGCTTGCTTTGGGTCATGTTGGTCTCCGTTCAAATAAATATGAATTTTCATATAAAATCGGTCAAGACTTTTCTTTGGCAGGTCCGCCAGGCCGGTTTACGTTGACTTTCCGGGCATTTCCCGGCTTTTCAAAGGCCCGCGACACGAAAGGCCGAACATGCCGCAGACGACCGATACCGATGATGCCACGACCGACGGATTCGTTTCGGATTACCTGCTGTACCTTCTGGCCGCCGCGTCCGAATCTGCCAGCGCGCAGTTCCACGACTATGTGCGCAGCCACGGGTTGCGCGTGCCGGAATGGCGGGTGCTGGCCTGGCTGCATGACCGCGACGGCGAGATGATCACCCGGCTGGCGCGCGTGTCACTGTTCGAACAGTCGCGCCTGACCAAGATCATCATCCAGATGGAAGAGCGCGGGCTTGTCACCCGCGCCGGAGATGCGCAGGATCGTCGCCGTGTGCGGGTTTGGCTGACCGATGCGGGCCGCGCCCTTGCACAACGGCTGGTCAGGGATGCGCGCGCGCACGAATCCGGTTTGCTGGACAAGCTGGAGGGCGGCGATGCCGCGCGGCTGAAACAGGCGCTGTCGGCCTTGCTGAAGGCGCTGGAGCCCGACGCCTAAGCCATCACCGCAGGCAGGCACGCATAGCCGCGAAACCGCATCCGCCCGCCCAGGGCGCGCCCCGGCAGGATGCGGTAGTCGGGAAAGCGTTCCAGCAGCCGCGCGATGGCGATCTTGCCCTCCAGCCGCGCCAGCGTCAGCCCCACGCAGACATGCGGCCCGCCCGCAAAGGCCAGGTGCCGGTTGGGCTTGCGCGTGATGTCGAACCGATCCGGCGCGTCGAACACGGCCCCGTCGCGGTTGGCGGCCGCGATCACCAGATGCAGGTTGGTGCCCGAAGGTATGCGCAGATCGTCGAATGTGACCTCGGCGGTGGTTTCGCGATTGCCCAACTGATTGGGCGAGGCGCATCGCAGCATTTCCTCGACCGCCGGGGCGATCAGGGTCGGATCGTCCAGCAGGCGCTCCTTTTGGTCAGGGTGATCGTGCAACAGGGCCAGTCCGTTTCCGATCAGGTTGGTGGTGGTTTCGTGGCCAGCGTTCAGGATGAAGATGCAGTTTTGCAGCAGTTCGACCTCGCTCAGTTGCCCGTCCGCGCCCTCGCCCCGGATCAGGCGGGTCAGCACGTCAATCTCGGGGTCGCCGGGATTGGCGCGGCGGCGGGCGACAAGATCCTGCAGATAGGCCTTGAAGGCGGTCACGCTGTCATGGCCGCGCTGCAATTGCGCGTCAGTCAGGGTGGGTTCAAGCGCGCCAAGGATCGCCAGCGACCAGTCGCGCAGCGGTCCCCGCTCGTCCATCGGCACGTCCAGCAGGTTGCCGATGATCTGGATCGGAATCGAACTGGCGAAATCCTCGATCAGGTCCACCTCGCGCTTGTCCGCCATCGCGTCCAGCAGGTGATCGACGGTCGCCCTCAATCCCGGCTCCATCCGGGCAATCGCACGCGGGGTCAGCGCCGAGGTCATGATCTTGCGCACCCGCGTGTGCAGCGGCGGATCGTTGAACACCAGCGACGTGGTGTGATGCTCGTAGAGCGGGCTGCCGGGCCCATATTTGGGCGCAAACGCGGCCTTCTTGTCCGAGGAATACAGCGTCGTGTCCTTGTACACACGCTCAAGATCGGCGTGACGCGTCAGGATCACGGAACCGTCGGGCTGCGACAGGACCGGCGCATGGGTCAGGAGCGCATCATACCACGGAAACGGGTTATCCACGAACCCCGGCGGCGGCGCGGCCAGATCAAAGGCGCGCGCCTGATTGGCGGTGATGGCTGTCATGCGGTGTCCCCTCCCAGGTATGGCCAAGCAAATCCTTGACAGAAAAACCGACCGTATGGTCAGCTTTGCAGAATACAGGTTCACAAACCAGTGATTCTGTGGATATATGAAATTGCATATAATTGCCGGGCGCAAGCGATCCGGCACGCCAACAGGGAGGAAACAGAATGAAACTGACCCAGCTTATGGCCAGCGCGGCCATTGCCGTGGTGGCAGCCACGGCCAGCTATGCCAAGGAAAACCTGATTATTTCCAGCTGGTTGCCGCCCAGCCATCCGATCAACGTCGACATGCTGGAAGGCCTGATCGACATGATGGAAGAGGCAACAGACGGCGAAGTGACCGGCGAATTGAAACTGGGTCTGGCACCCCCGCCGGCACAGATGGACCTGGTCATGGACGGCGCGGCCGACATGACGATCATCTTTCACGGCTACCAGCCGGGCCGTTTTGTCGGCACCAAGCTGATCGAGCTGCCGGGCTACGAAGGCAGCGCCGAGGCCGCATCGGTTGCCTACTGGCGCGTGCAGGAGGCATTCCTCGACCAGCTTGACGAGCATCGCGGCGTCAAGCTGATCGGCCTGTCGACCCATGGCCCGGGGCAGATCCACTCGAACAAGGCGGTGACCACGCTGGACGAACTCAACGGCCTGAAAACCCGTCTGGGCGGTGGTGTTTCGGCGGATGTCGCGGCAGAACTGGGCCTGATCGGCATCCAGGTGCCCGCGCCCAAGGTCTATGAAACGCTTGACAGCGGGGCCGCTGATGGCGTCGCCATGAACATGGGCGAGCGGACCAGCTTCAAGCTGAACGAGGTTGCCAAGAACGTCTATGAAATCCCCGGCGGGTTCTACCGCGGGTCTTTCGCCGTTCTGATGAGCCAGGAGAAGTTCGACGCCCTGCCCGAATCCGCGCAAAAGGCGCTTGAGGACAACGTGTTCGGCGAACCCTTCAGCCGGATGATGGGCAAGGCATGGGACGCCAGCGACGAGCGCGCCCGCGCCGAGACCGAAGCCGCCGAGGACAACACCATCGTCACCGCCTCGGAAGAGGATCAGGCGAAGTTCGCCGAAATGGCCGCCCGGGTGCGCGACAAGATCCTGGCCGAGATCGAGGCCGCAGGCATCGATGCGCAGGCCGCGCATGAGATGGTCAAGGCCGAGATGGCCAAAGAATCCTCGATGTAATGCAATACGAAAGGGCCGTGCCACGCGCGGCCCTTTCCCCAACTCCGGGCCGCCTGCATGACCCTGCTCAAACCGATTGCCAAGCTGGCCGCCGTTCTTCCCATCCTTGTTGCCTCTGTTGCCCTGTTCGGGCTGATGGTGCTGACATTTTGCGATGTGATCCTGCGGTCCACCTTCAACGCCCCGATCGAGGCCGCGACGGAACTGACCCGCATCGCCATCGCGGTGATCGTGTTCTCCGCGCTACCGCTGCTGTCGGCGCGTGGTCAGCATATCGCCGTTGACCTTCTGGACCCGCTGTTTGCCCGGTTGCGGCTGGTGCGCCTGCGCGACGGGATCGTGAACATCGTCTGCGGGGTGATGCTGTACTATCCCTCCGCTCAGGTGGTGGTGCTGGCGCAGCGCGCCCAGAGCTACGGCGACCGCACCGAATACCTTGATATTCCGACATTCTACATCGGCTGGTTCATCGCCATCCTCAGCTTTACCACTGCACTTGTGCTGGTGCTGCGGGGCGCGATGATCCTGTTTGCTCCTTCAAAACTGGACCTGATCCGCAATGATTGAATCGCTTATCGGCTTCGGCACCGTTCTGGTGCTGGTCCTGCTGCGCATGCCCATCGCCTTTGCCATGGGGCTGGTGGGCCTTGTCGGCTACATGATCGAAACCAGTTGGCGCGGGGCGGTGTCGATGGCCGCGCGGCTGATCATCGACACCAGTCAGGATTACGGTCTGTCGGTGGTGCCGCTGTTCATCCTGATGGGGCTGTTCGTGAACAAGGGCGGCATCTCGCGCGAGCTTTATGCCGTGTCGAACGCCTTTCTGGGCCATATGCGCGGCGGGCTGGCGATGGCCACGATCGTTGCCTGCGGCGGGTTCGCGGCCATCAGCGGCTCGTCCCTTGCCACGGCAGCGACCATGTCAAAGGTCGCCATGCCCGAGATGCGCAAGTTCGGCTATGCCGACAGCCTGTCCACAGCCTCGATCGCGGCGGGGGGCACGCTGGGCATCCTGATCCCGCCATCGGTGATCCTTGTGATCTATGGCATCCTGACCGAAACCTCGATCGGGCAGTTGTTCATCGCGGGGATCATTCCCGGCATGCTGGGCATCCTGTTCTACCTGATCGCCGTACGCATCACGGTGGCCCGCAATCCCGACGCGGGGCCAGCGGGCATGCGCACCGACTGGGCAGGGCGCTGGAAGGCGATCAAGGGCGTCTGGGCGGTTCTGCTGCTGTTCGGGCTGGTGATCGGGGGTCTGTATGGCATCCTCGATTTCTGGCCGATTTACCTGACATTCTCGCCGACCGAAGCGGCAGGCATGGGGGCCATGGGGGCGTTTCTGATCGCCCTGCTGCGCGGCAGCCTGTCGTTTTCCGATGTGCGCGAGGTGCTCGAGGAAACCACGATGACCACAGCCTCGCTGTTCGCGGTGCTGATCGGGGCGTGGATTTTCTCGAACTTCGTCAATATCGCGGGCCTGCCCGAAGCATTGCGCGGCATGGTCGAGGATCTGGGCCTGGCCCCCTGGATGGTGATGGCGGTGATCATCCTGATCTATATCGTCTTGGGCTGCGTGTTCGAGAGCCTGTCGATGCTGTTGCTGACCGTGCCGATCTTTTTCCCGCTGGTCACCGGGCTGGGGTTCGATCCGGTCTGGTTCGGGATCATCGTTGTCGTGGTGACCGAGATAAGCTTGATCACACCGCCTGTGGGGCTGAACGTCTATGTGCTAAAGGGTGTGGTCGGCGATGTGACAACGGGCACGATCTTTCGCGGTGTCACGCCGTTCTGGCTGATGGATATCGTGCGGCTGGCACTGCTGCTGGCCGTGCCTGCGCTGGTGCTGTACCTGCCGTCGCTGATGTAGGGCAAGAAAATCCTTTCAAAGGATTTTCGGCGCGTTTTCAGGGAAAACGCGTCATCCCGCCGCCGCGTGTTCACCCAACCCGGCAAGATCCAGCACCTGCGCCACGACCGCATCCACGCCCTGCCCGTGGCGCAGGGCCGTGAACACGAAGGGTCGCGTGCCGCGCATCCGGGCAGCGTCGCGCGCCATCACCTCCAGCGACGCGCCCACATGGGGTGCCAGATCGGTCTTGTTGATCACCAGAAGGTCAGATTTCGTGATCGCGGGCCCGCCCTTGCGCGGTATCTCCTCGCCTGCGGCCACGTCGATCACATAGATCGTCAGATCGGCCAGTTCCGGGCTGAAGGTGGCCGACAGGTTGTCGCCGCCGCTTTCGATCAGCACGATTTCCACCTCGGGATGGCGGCCCACCATTTCAGCGACGGCAGCCAGGTTTATGCTGGCATCCTCGCGGATGGCCGTATGCGGACAGCCGCCGGTTTCCACGCCGATGATCCGGTCCATCGGCAGGATCTGCATCCGCATCAGCGCCTCGGCATCCTCTTGGGTGTAGATGTCGTTGGTGATCACCCCGATTGAGAAGCGATCCTTGAGCACCTCGGCCAGTCTTGCGGTCAGCGTGGTCTTGCCCGCCCCCACCGGGCCGCCGATACCGATGCGCAGGGGGCCATTCATCCGTGTCATGACTGGAACAACCTTGTCTCTTGGGTTTCGTGCCGCATCGCCGCGATGTCGGACAGGAAACAGTTGGAATAGATGTCGTCCGGGCCTGTGCCTTGTGTGTCATCCGCCAGTTGCGCACAGATCGGCGTCAGGGCCGCCAGCACGCGCTGCCCCTCGGTCTGACCCAGCGGCACCAGCCGGATCGCCGCCGCGGTCAGGTTGGACGCAAAGGCATGAGCATAAAGCGCCACCACATCACCGCCCGCCATATGCGCCTGCCGCGCAGCCGCGCCCACCGCCAGCGGCAGAACCACCGGCGGCACATCCAACCCCCAGACCGCATTGGCCGTGGATGCAAAGGCCGCGCCCTGTCGCGCAGCTTCGCGCAGGCGCTCGGCGCTGGCGGCAAAGGCGCGGGCCTGCGCATCCAGCGCCGCCAGATCGCCGCCCGCCATCGCCTGCCACACCCAGATCGCATCGGCCCGGCCGCTGCCGCAGGTCAGCAGATCGGTCAGCCAGCCCTGCAGATCACCGGCATTCCGCACCAGCCCGGCCTGCACCGCCCATTCCAGCCCGTGCGAATAGGCAAATGCCCCGATAGGAAAGCTGGGCGATAGCCATTGCGCCAGCGTCAGAAGACGGGTGTCAGTGGGCATGATCGTGGCTATGGGCGCTGTGACCATGGGCGTGCGCGTGGGTGCGGCCATGACCATAGGCCCCGCCTTCGGGGGTGAACGCCTCGGTCGCCTCGGTCACCGTGGCCTCCAGATGTGCCAGCATATGAGCAATAACAGGGTCGCGCTGGATCAGCAGGCGGCCAGCCTCGACCTGACAGGGGGTGTGGCGGTTGCCGATATGCCAGGCGAGCCGCGCCAGATCAGGGCCGGTGACGATCAGCACGGGTTCCTTTGCCGCGCGGATTTCCACTAGCACGCCACCCGGAAATTCCAGCGCATCGCCGGGGTTGAGCGAGGTCGTCGCCTCAAGATCCACCACAAATGGCAGCCCGCCATCCGTTTCCAGCCGTTTGCGCCGCAAAAACCGCGCGTCGTAATCCAGCGTTACGGTATCCGCCGCGCCCGACCAGTGGCCAGTCCGCAGCAGGGTCTGCACGACAGGCAGATCTGTCATGAACACGCCTCCGAAACCTTAACTGATGTGGCGAACGGGTAGGTTGGACGGCAAATCCGCCTGTGCCGACCGATGTGCTGGACCATAAAGGGCAACCCCGAACCTCTTCTTGTAACGGCAAGTCAATGGTCTTGCCGGTTCCTCCGCGTTCTTCGAATGTCAGAAAAAGTCGGCCCATACACAACTGCAAACCGCCCGGTCCTGCGCTGCTCCATATCGGGTTGCTGAAAAAACGGGCAAACCGCTGACGCCGAGTTCTGTCGCGAACCTTGCCCGCAGGCCGCCGCAAACCGTGCTCAGCCCTCGCCCGCCATGCTGTCAAGCCACCCCAGAACGTCGCGCAGCCGCGCGTCTATCCACAGGCGCAGGTCGTTCATCACCGCGACATAGGCATCGAGCGCACCTTGCAAAGCAGGCACGGCGGCGGCCAGACGCGGCGCATAGACGTACAGGCAGATTGCCAGAACCATCAGCAGAACCATCAGCAAGAAACCACGACGAAACCCGCTGCTGCGGGTCTGTCTATCGGTTGGGCTGGCAACCGCGCCGCGACTCGGGCGTTCATGATCCTCGGCAGTCGCCGGCTTGCGATCCGAGGTCGAGCGCAGCGTCGAGTTGATCTCGTCGATGTCGGGCAGCAGATCGCGGCGCGATGCGGCGGCGGCACTGGCTGTTGCTGCGGTGGTGGCGCTGGGGTCACTGGTTTCGGGATCGGTCGGCGGCACCGGGGCGCCACCGCGCAGACGGGCCATGCGCTCTTGCGCCTCGCGCTGGCGGCGGGTGGCCTCATCCTCGGTGGCTGGCATCAGGCCCAGATCGGGCTGGCTTTCGATCCCGCCACGGTCGGCGGCGCGCTGACGCGCCTCGCGCTCGGCCTCTTCGCGCAGCAGGTCAGCCAGATCCGGATCCAGCCTGCGGCGTTGCTCGGCGGTTTGTGGCGGCGGGGCGGGTGGCACGGGGGTTTCGTCCCACGCCTCGTAATCGTCTTCGTATTCCTCGACCGGGGGCGTGGGCATCTGCGCGGCGGTCACGCCCGGGCCGGGCTCGTCCCAGACGGGGGGCACGGGATCGGTGGCAGGCCACTCCTCGGACTCGGGCTCAGGTTCGGGGGCTTGTATCGCTTGCGGTTCAGGCGTGGGTCCATCTGGAACAGGGGCAGCCTCGGTCGCAGGTTCGGGCCCCTCATTGCCATAGCCCAGGTCCTCGTCGAGGGGCTCTTCCAGTTCATCCGCAAGCTCCTGGTCCTGATCCGGATGGACCTGAAACCAGGTGTTTCCGCAGTTCGAGCATTGCACATCGCGCCCCGCTTGCGGGATCACGTCGTCAGGAACCTCGTATTGCGCACCGCAATTCGGGCAAACCAGTCTCATTCCTGCCCCCTCTGCCCCGTTCACACGGCTTTCTGCCTTGTCGGGTACTATATGGGGCAAAACGCTGTCGGAAAAGCGTAAACCGGCCCCGGCCCCCTTCGCATCGCGATTGCATGTTGCGCCTGCCTGCGGCAGAACACCCTGAAACAGGAGGCTTGCGCGTGATCGAGCTGGAAAACGTGGCCATGAGCTATGGCGGGGGAGAGTTGCTGAGCGATATTTCGTTGCAGCTTGCCCCGGGGTCTTTCCACTTTCTCACCGGGCCATCGGGTGCGGGCAAGACCACGTTCCTCAAACTCTGCTACGCCGCGCTGACGCCTACGGCAGGACAGGTGCGGCTGTTCGGTACGGATGTGCGCGGGATGGATCGCGATGACATCGCGCTGGCGCGACGTCGGATCGGGGTGGTGCACCAGGATGTGAAGTTCCTCGACCATCTGCCCGTGGCCGATAACGTGGCTCTGCCGTTGACCGTGTCAGGGCGCGACACGCTGGATGAAACCGTGAACCTGCGCGAATTGCTGTCATGGGTCGGGCTGAAGGCCCGCGCAGATGCCTTGCCGCCCGAGTTGTCGGGGGGCGAGCGGCAGCGTGCGGCGCTGGCGCGGGCGGTGATCATGTCGCCCGATGTGATCCTGGCCGATGAACCCACCGGCAACATCGACTGGGAAATGTCGCAGCGCCTGCTGCAACTGCTGGTCGAACTGAACCGCATGGGCAAGACGATCATGATCGCCACCCATGACATGAACCTGATCCGCGCAGCCAAGGGGCAGGTGCAGGCCCGGGTGCTGCGCATCGCGGGCCGGCGGCTGCAACTTGCGGGGGCGGACCTGTGAAGCGCCCTGATTTCAGCCAGATCAGCGATTTCATCATGGGCGATGTGCAGGCCGACCGGATGGTTCCGCCCACCGGCATCACCGCAAGGCTGACGTTGCTGAGCGCCGCCGCGATGGCGTTTCTGGCCGTGTTCGCGCTGGCCCTGTCGGTGGCCACCGGGCGGATGGCGGATCGCTGGAGCGACGAGCTGGCGCGGTCATCCACCTTGCGGATTTCGGCCCCGGCGGATCAGATCGGGGCGCAGACCCAGGCCGCGCTGCGCGTGCTGGAGCAGACCCCCGGCGTGGCCAGCGCCCGCGCCCTGACAGACGAGGAACAGCGCGCCCTGCTGGAGCCCTGGTTCGGCCCCGACCTGCCGGTGGAAACCCTGCCGATTCCACAACTGATCGAGGTGCTTGAAACCGCCGAAGGGTATGACGCGCAGGGCCTGCGCCTGCGGCTGTCGGCCGAGGTGCCGGGCGCGGTGCTGGATGATCACACCCGCTGGCGGCGACCACTTGTCAGCGCGGCCGAGCGGTTACGCCTGCTGGGCTGGGTGTCGATCGTGCTGATCTTCGGTGCAATGGCCGCAATGATCACGCTGGCCGCCAATGCAGCCCTTGCCGCCAACGCGCAGGTGATCGCCGTGCTGCGGCTGGTCGGCGCGCGGGATCGCTATATCGCCAAGGCCTTCGTGCGCCGGTTCACCCTGCGCGCGCTGGCGGGCGCGGGGCTGGGTGTGGTTGCGGGGGTTGGTGCGCTGATGCTGTTGCCGGCGGCGCAGGATGCGGGCGGATTTCTGACCGGCCTGGGGTTTCAGGGCTGGGGCTGGCTTTGGCCCTTCATCGTGCCGCCCCTGGCAGGCATGGTCGCCTTTGTCGCCACGCACCTTGCCGCAAGCCGGACCTTGAAAGAATTGCCATGATGATCGTGCAGTGGATCAAATCGCTGATATTCCTGATCTATATCTATCTGGCCATGGTGGTGCTGGGGCTGGTGTTCCTGCCCTGGGCGGCGGTACAGCCGATGGGCGCGCGCATGGCCTGCCGCACCTATGCGCGCCATACCCTGTGGCTGGCGGGCTGGTTTCTGGGCCTGCGCCACGAGGTGCGCGGCGAGGTGCCCACCGACGAGGTGCTGATCGCGGCCAAGCATCAAAGTTTCATGGATATCCTGATCATCTTTCTCTATGCGCCCACCGCCAAGTTCATCATGAAGCGCGAGCTGCTGTGGACGCCGGTGATCGGGCTGTTCGCATGGCGGCTGGGCTGCGTGCCGGTCGATCGCGGCAAGCGCGGCGCGGCGATTGCGCGGATGATCGAGGATGTCGAAAAGGGCCGCGCCCAGCCCGGACAGTTGATCATCTATTCGCAGGGCACGCGGGTGAAACCGGGCGTGCGCGCGCCCTACAAGGTGGGCACGGCGGTGCTGTATCAGCAGTTGGGCCAGCCTTGCGTTCCGGCCGCAACCAACGCCGGGCTGTTCTGGCCGCGATCGGGGGTGTTGCGCAAACCGGGTTTGGCGGTGGTCGAGTTCCTGCCCCGGATCGAGCCGGGCATGTCGCGCAATGATTTCATGCAGCACCTCGAAATCGAGGTGGAAGCCGCCAGTGACCGTTTGATGGCCGAGGCGGGTTTTGTGCCCAAGGGCTGAGGCGTCAATCGGACAAGGCAGGCTGCCGGGTGCGCAGGAAATCATAGAACTGGCCACTGCCCGGCGCGCGCATGTAGGCGCGGTTCAGCCCGGCCTTGGCCAACAATGTGGCGCGGGCCGATGCATAGTCGCAAGGGCGGATGCGGGTCTGGCCTGTTTCCATCGCCCGGATCTGATCGTGATAGGACTTTTGCACACGCGCGGCAAAACTGCGGTCGGCGGTGGCGCTGATGGTGTTGAGATGCAGCAGATACCTCGCCTCGCCCAAGGGCGCCGAGCCGCCAAGCAGCGACAGAACCTCGATCGCGTGCAGCACGTCCTGTGACGGGCGATCGCGGAACGGCCCGGCCAGATCGCGACGCAACACCGGATGAAAGCTGGCACCGCAGGCGAAATCGGCAATGGCCAGCCGCGTCTGGCCCGGGGCGGGCAGGTCCAGCACCTTGGTTTCCCCACGCAGGATGCCGGTCCGACCAAAGGCCGCGCCATGGGTTTCCGCGAGCGGCACAAGGGCCGCCAGATAGCCCGGCGCCCAGAGATCATCGGCATCCAGAAACGCAAGGATATCACCGCGTGCGGCAGCAATGGCCCGGTTGCGGGCGGGGCCGGCACCCGTGGCCATGTGATGCGTGGCGCAGCGGCGGATCGTCAGCCCGTGGTCGGGCAGATCGGCATAGTCGTGGCCATCATCCGGCGCGATGACGACCTCGACCATATCGGCCTGCACCCCACCTGCCGCAACCGAGGCAAGCGCGGCAGGCAGGGTTTCCCCGGCCCGATAGGCCGGGATGATGACCGAAACGCGTGGCATGTCCTGCGACCGCGATCAGGCGTGGATCGCGCCGTCCCCGCAGGCCAATGCAGCCTCGCGCACCGCCTCGGAATAGGTCGGGTGGGCGTGACAGGTCAGGGCCAGATCCTCGGCCGATGCGCCGAATTCCATCGCAACGCAGATCTCGTGGATCAGGTCGCCCGCCATCGGACCGATGATATGCGCGCCCAGGATCCGGTCGGTTTCCTTGTCGGCAAGGATTTTCACAAAGCCGTCGGCGGCGAAATTCGCCTTGGCCCGGCCATTGCCCATGAAGGAGAACTTGCCGACCTTGTAGGCGTGGCCCGCGTCCTTCAACTCTTCCTCGGTCTTGCCGACCGAAGCGACCTCGGGGTGGGTGTAGATCACGCCGGGGATCACGCCATAGTTCACATGACCATGCTTTCCCGCGATCACCGAAGCGGCGGCCATGCCCTCATCCTCGGCCTTGTGGGCCAACATTTGGCCTGCGATGGCGTCGCCGATGGCATAGATGCCCTTGATGTTGGTGGCCCAGTGATCGTCGGTCCTGATCTGGCCGCGATCCGTCATCTCGACCCCCAGATCAGCCAGACCCAGCCCATCGGTATAGGGTTTGCGACCCGTCGCAACCAGAACCACATCGGCATCCATCACATGCTCGCTGTCGTCCTTGCGCAGCTTGTAGGTGACCTTGGCCTTGGTCTTCATCGCCTCGACGCCTTGAACAGCGGCGCCCAGCGTGAAGGTCAGCCCCTGCTTTGTCAGCAGTTTCTGAAAGGTTTTCGCGACCTCGGCATCCATGCCGGGGGTGATGTGATCGAGGTATTCGATCACCTGCACCTCGGCCCCCAGACGGGCATAGACGCTGCCCAGTTCCAGCCCGATGACGCCCGCACCGATCACCACCATCTTCTTGGGGATCTTGGACAGTTCCAGCGCGCCTTCGGACGTGACGACCACTTTCTCGTCGATCTCGACCCCGGGCAGGGCCGAGGGTTCGGACCCGGTGGCGATGATGATGCTCTTGGCCTCGTGCACCTCGTCTCCGACCTTGACCTTGCCTGCTTCGGGGATGCTGCCCCAGCCTTTCAACCAGTCGATCTTGTTCTTCTTGAACAGGAATTCGATGCCCTTGGTGTTCTGCCCGATCACGTCGTCCTTGTAGGCCAGCATCTGTTTCCAGTCGACCGAAGGCGATTTGCCCTTGAGGCCCATCTTGGCGAAATTATGCTCGGCCTCGTGCAGCTGGTGGCTGGCATGCAGCAGCGCCTTGGACGGGATGCAGCCGATGTTCAGGCAGGTGCCGCCCAAAGTTTCGCGCCCCTCGACGCAGGCGGTTTTCAGGCCAAGCTGCGCGCAGCGGATGGCGGCGACATAGCCGCCAGGGCCGGAGCCGATGATGATCACGTCGTAAGAAGCCATGGGTCAGGTCCTTTTGTTGGGCAGGGTCAGGGGGCGTTGCCCCCTCTTGGGCCGTGGGCCCAATTCACCCCCAGGATATTTGTGGAGAGAGGAAATCACAGCAGCGCCACAATAAGAATTGCGATGGTGGCAAAGAACCCCACCATCCAGATCAACGACCGCCAGGGCGACAGGCCCAGCGCATAGGCGGGGACGTAAAGCACACGAGCGGCCAGATAAATCCAGGCGGCCATCTGGGTGACGGCGGTGGACTGGTCCGACAAGGTGACAACCAGCACGGCAATGGTGAACAGGATCAGCCCCTCGAAATGGTTGTTCATGGCGCGCTGCAACCGCCCCGCCAGCCCGGTCAACTGGCGTGGGGTGTCGCGCGGGCCCATGGCGTATTTCGGGCCGACCTGCATGTTGGCAGTCACGGAATAGGCGGCGAATTGCAGCGCCTGCAACAAGGCGGCAAGGGTCAGGGCGGTCAGTTCTGCGGTCATGTCATGGCCTTTCTGCGGGTCCAGGCCGCGCGGGTTTGCGGTGTCAGGATGGCAGCCCGGCGAGCAATGAACCAGTCCTGGCAGGCGCGTTCCAGCGCGGCAAGGGCGGGATCGGCGCGCCATTCGGCCAGACGCGCCCGGATGGCTGGCAGGTAGGGTGCCATGCTGGCGTCCGCCACGTCGTTGCGGTTGGCCGTACGGTGCCAGTTCGAGCCGAGGTGATACTTGGTCTCGCCGGTCTTGCCTTGCCCGTCGCCGCGGTCGTTCTTCATCAGGAAGATGTCCTGCGACCGGATGGCATAGTGGTTCAGCCGCGCGGATGTGGCGGCGCAAGCCAGGTCATGCGGACGAAAGCGGCTGGACTTTGCCTGCGCGAGCGACACGTTGAACAGGGCCGCGCCATCGGGGCTGCGCACTTGGGGGTCGCCAACCAGCGGCTCGCGGGGGTTGTGATCGGTGGCACGGGCAAAGCTGGCGACACGGAACAGGCATTTGAACTTTGTCACACCCGGCTGCGCGCCCGGTTCGGCCTGCGTGTTGCGCTCGGTCACGTTATCACCCGGGGTCCAGCCCGTCAGGCCGCTGTCGCCGAACATGCGCCATGCGATCGGTACGACATCGGCCTCGGCGGTGCGGGCATGCAGATCGGCCAGCGTGCTCTCAAGCAACAGGAATTCGTCGCTGTCGATATGCAAAACATGGCTGATGCCGTCTTGGCGGCACAGGCGCAGAACATGATCCATGCCCGCGTCCTGCGGGGCTGCGCCGGGCGGGACGGTCTGGCGGATATGGGTCAGCACACCCTGCCCCGCCAGATAATCCAGCAGCGCATCCGAGCCGTCGGTGCAGTCATTCGTCACCACGATGATGCGGTCGAACCCAAGGCCCGCGTGATGGGCCAGCCATTCCAGCACAAAGATGCCTTCGTTGCGCATGCAGGCGGCAAGGGCGGTGGTGGGGTTGGTCATGACAATCGCAGCAGTTTCGCCCCCACCCCATCAGAGGTGGGAAGCCGGGTCTCGACCATCGGCGTAGGGTGGGTGAAACCCACCATGCCCTACAGGTCCATCAGCAGACGGCGCGGGTCTTCCAGCGCCTCTTTCACCCGCACAAGGAAGGTGACCGCGCCCTTGCCGTCGACGATGCGGTGATCGTAGGACAGCGCCAGATACATCATCGGGCGGATCACGATTTCACCGTTCACCACCATCGGTCGGTCCTGGATCTTGTGCATGCCCAGAATGCCCGACTGCGGCGGGTTCAGGATGGGCGAGGACATCAACGAGCCGTAGACCCCACCGTTGGAGATGGTGAAGGTGCCGCCCTGCATTTCGGCCATGCTCAGCTTGCCATCGCGGGCGCGGCGGCCCTTTTCGGCGATTTCCTTTTCCAGCTCGGCAAAGGATTTCTGGTCGGCGTCGCGGATCACCGGCACCACCAGACCCTGCGGCGTACCCGCCGCGATGCCCATGTGGACGAAGTTCTTGTAGACGATGTCGGTGCCGTCGAGCTCGGCGTTCACCTCGGGCACCTCGTTCAACGCATGGCAGCAGGCCTTGGTGAAGAACGACATGAAGCCAAGGCGCGCACCGTGCTTTTTCTCGAACAGGTCCTTGTACTCGTTGCGCAGGTCCATGACGCCGCCCATGTCCACCTCGTTATAGGTGGTCAGCATGGCGGCCGTGTTCTGCGCGTCCTTCAGACGGCGGGCGATGGTCTGGCGCAGGCGGGTCATCTTGACTCGCTCCTCGCGCTCGGCGTCCTGCGCGGCGACGGGCGCGCGCGGCGTTGCGGCGGCCGGGGCGGGTGCCGAAGGCTTGCCGGCGGCCGCGACGGCCTTGGCAACGTCTTCCTTCATGATCCGGCCATCGCGGCCCGACCCCTGCACCTGATCGCGGCTGATCCCGGCTTCGGCCATGGCCTTTTTCGCGGCGGGCGCATCCTCGACATCGCGGCTGCCCTGACCGGCGGGTGGGGTCTGGTAGGCCTCGCCGTGCGAGCCCTCCTGTCCGGTCGCGGGGGCCGAGGCTGCGGGCGCGTCTCCGCTGCTGATCACGGCCAGTTGCGCGCTGGCATCCACAGTGCTGCCTTCGGCGGCGATGATCTTGGTCAGGGTGCCGGACGCGGGGCTGGGCACCTCGACCGAGACCTTGTCGGTTTCCAGCTCGCACAGCATTTCATCCTGCGCGACGCTGTCGCCTTCCTTCTTGAACCAGGTGCTCACGGTCGCCTCGGACACGGATTCGCCCAGCGACGGCACCATCACCTTGACCTCGTCACCCGAGCCGCTTTTGGCAGCGGGCGCATCGCCGTCATCGGATTTGACCTGCGCCTTTTTGGGGGCATCGTCCTTGGGTGCGGCAGAGGCCCCTTCGCCTTCGGAAATCGTGGCCAGAAGAGCATCGACACCGACCGTCTCGCCCTCGGCCGCGACGATCTCGGCCAGCGTGCCTGCGGATGGGCTGGGCACCTCGACCGTGACCTTGTCGGTTTCCAGTTCGCACAGCATTTCGTCGGCCGCGACCGTGTCACCGGGTTTCTTGAACCAGGTGGCAATCGTCGCCTCGGTCACGGATTCGCCAAGCGTGGGAACGCGCACTTCAATGGTCATGGGGTTATTTCCCTTCGATGGTCAGCGCTTCGTCAACCAGCGCCTGTTGTTGTTCCTTGTGCGCCCGGGCCAGACCTGTCGCAGGCGAGGCGCTGGCCGTGCGGCCCACATAGCGGGGGCGCGCATGCTTGGCCTTGATCCTGCCCAGCACCCATTCGATGTTCGGTTCGATAAAGGTCCATGCGCCCTGGTTTTTCGGCTCTTCCTGACACCAGACCACCTCGGCCCCCTTGAACCGCTCAAGCTCTTTCACCAGCGATTGCGCCGGGAAGGGATAGAACTGTTCGATGCGCAGCAGATAGACATCGTCGATGCCGCGCGCATCGCGTTCCTCCAGCAGGTCGTAATAGACCTTGCCCGAGCACAGGACCACGCGCTTGATCTTGTCATCGGCCACCAGCTTGGTGTCGGAGTTGCCGTATTGCGCATCGTCCCACAGCACCCGGTGAAAGCTGGAGCCGGTGGTGAATTCGCTGGCCTTGCTGACCGCCATCTTGTGGCGCAGCAGCGATTTCGGCGTCATCATGATCAGCGGCTTGCGGAAGCTGCGATGCAGCTGCCGGCGCAGGATGTGGAAATAGTTGGCCGGCGTGGTGCAATTGGCCACGATCCAGTTGTCCTGCCCGCATTGCTGCAAGAACCGTTCCAGACGGGCGCTGGAGTGTTCCGGCCCCTGCCCTTCATAGCCGTGCGGCAGCAGGCACACCAAGCCCGACATCCGCAGCCATTTGCTTTCGCCCGAGCTGATGAACTGGTCGAACATGATTTGCGCCCCGTTGGCGAAATCGCCGAACTGCGCCTCCCACAGGGTCAGCGCGTTGGGTTCGGCCAGGCTGTAGCCATATTCGAAACCCAGAACCGCATATTCCGACAGCATCGAGTCGATGACCTCGTACTGCGCCTGCCCGGCCCGGATGTTGTTGAGCGGGTGATACCGTTCCTCGGTGTCCTGATTGATCAACGCCGAGTGGCGCTGACTGAAGGTGCCGCGGGTGCTGTCCTGCCCGGACAGGCGCACGGGGTAGCCTTCGGTCAGCAAGCTGCCAAAGGCGATGGCCTCGCCGGTGGCCCAGTCGAACCCTTCGCCGGTCTCGAACATCTGCCCGCGCGTGTCCAGCAGGCGTTGCACGGTCTTGTGGGTGGCAAAGCCGTCGGGCGCGGTGGTCAGCGCACGGCCGATATCTGCCAGCGTCTCGGGCTTGATCGCGGTCTTGCCGCGCTGATACTTGCCCTGCTTCTGGCGATCCAGATGCGACCAGCGCCCGTCCAGCCAGTCGGCCTTGTTGGGTTTGTAATCCTTGCCGGCCTCGAACTCCTCGTTCAGGTGGGACTGGAACGCGGCCTTCATGTCCTCGATCTCGCCCTCGGGGATCAGACCGTCCTGCACCAGCCGGTCCGTATACAGCGCCAGCGTCGTCTTGTGGCCCTTGATCTTCTTGTACATCAAGGGGTTGGTGAACATCGGCTCGTCGCCTTCGTTGTGACCGAAGCGGCGGTAGCAGAAGATGTCGATCACCACATCCTTGTGGAACTTCTGGCGGAACTCGGTGGCGACCTTGGCGGCATGCACCACGGCCTCGGGGTCATCGCCGTTCACATGGAAAATCGGCGCCTCGACCATCAGCGCGATATCCGTGGGATAGGGGCTGGAGCGGCTGAAATGCGGCGCCGTGGTAAAGCCGATCTGGTTGTTCACCACGATATGGATCGTGCCGCCGGTGCGATGCCCGCGCAGCCCCGACAGGCCGAAACACTCTGCCACCACGCCCTGCCCGGCAAAGGCCGCATCGCCATGCAGCAGCACCGGCAGAACGCCGATGCGGCTGGGGTCACCCAACTGGTCCTGCTTGGCGCGCGCCTTGCCCAGAACGACGGGGTTCACCGCCTCAAGATGGCTGGGGTTGGCGGTCAGCGACAGGTGCACGGTGTTGCCGTCGAACTCGCGGTCGCTGGAGGCACCAAGGTGATACTTCACATCGCCCGAGCCATCCACATCCTCGGGCTTGAAGCTGCCGCCCTGGAATTCGTTGAAAACCGCCCGGTAGGGTTTGCTCATCACGTTCGCCAGCACGCTCAACCGTCCCCGGTGCGGCATGCCGATGACGATTTCCTTGACGCCCAGGTTACCGCCCCGCTTGATGATCTGCTCCATCGCGGGGATCAGCGCCTCGCCGCCATCCAGGCCGAACCGCTTGGTGCCCATGTATTTCACATGCAGGAACTTCTCGAAGCCTTCGGCCTCGACCAGCTTGTTCAGGATCGCCTTGCGCCCGTTCTTGGTAAAGGCGATTTCCTTGCCGAAACCTTCGATCCGTTCCTTCAGCCAGCCGGCCTGCTCGGGGTCGGAAATATGCATGTATTGCAGGGCAAAGGTGCCGCAATAGGTCCGCTTGACGATCTCGACGATCTGGCGCATCGGCGCGATCTGAAGGCCCAGAACATTGTCCAGAAAGATCGGGCGGTCCATGTCCGCTTCGGTAAAGCCATAGGTCTTTGGCTCAAGCTCGGGGTGGTTGACCTCGTCGCGCATGCCCAGCGGGTCCAGGTCGGCGGCCAGATGGCCCCGAATGCGGTAGGCGCGGATCAGCATCAGCGCGCGGATGGAGTCCAGTACCGCGCGCTGCACCTGATCATCGGTCAGTTTCACGCCGCGGCTTTCGGCCTTGTCCTTGATCTTGTCGCCCGCGCCCTTCATCTCGGTTGCGGCGGCCGGCCACTCGCCGGTCAGCGCGCTGGTCAGGTCATCGGCGGGCACCGGCGGCCAGTCGGCCCGCGCCCAGGACGGCCCTGCCGCCTCGCGCTTGACCTCGGCATCGGTGTCGCCCAGGGCGCGAAAGAACTCGGCCCAGCTGCCATCGACCGAACCCGGGTCATCGGCATAGCGGGCATACATCTGTTCAAGATATTCCGCGTTGTGCCCCTGCATGAAGCTGGAGGCATGAAAAGTATCGTTCGGGCTTTGATCCGTCATCTTGCGCGTCCTTTCGACCGATCCTGAGCAGCAGGAGGGAAAGCCACAATAGGCTGTCCGTCGCGATGCTCGCCCGGTACATATGGGTAGGGTGGGCACTATTGCCCACCCTGGGGCTCACATCACGCGTCGATCGCTTTCAGCACGGCCTCGCCCAGCGTGGCAGGGCTGTCGGCCACGACGATCCCGGCGGCGTTCATCGCCTCGATCTTGTCCTCGGCGCCGCCCTTGCCACCGGCCACGATGGCCCCGGCATGGCCCATGCGGCGGCCCGGAGGGGCTGTGCGACCGGCGATGAAACCGGCGGTGGGCTTCCAGCGGCCCTTCTTGCGCTCGTCCGCCAGGAACTGCGCGGCCTCTTCCTCGGCGCTGCCGCCGATCTCGCCGATCATGATGATCGCCTGCGTTTCCTCGTCGGCCAGGAACATTTCCAGCACGTCGATATGCTCGGTCCCCTTGATCGGGTCGCCGCCGATGCCGACGGCGGTGGACTGGCCCAGCCCGCTGTCGCTGGTCTGCTTGACCGCCTCATAGGTCAGCGTGCCCGAGCGCGACACGACACCCACTTTGCCACGCTTGTGGATATGGCCGGGCATGATGCCGATCTTGCAGGCGTCGGGCGTGATGACACCGGGGCAGTTCGGGCCGATCAGCATGGATTTGCTGCCTTCCAGCGCGCGCTTGACCTTCATCATGTCCAGCACCGGGATGCCCTCGGTGATGCAGACGATCAGCTCCATCTCGGCGTCGATCGCCTCGAGGATCGAGTCGGCGGCAAAGGGCGGTGGAACATAGATGACCGAGGCGTTGGCACCCGTCACGTGCCGCGCCTCGTGCACGCTGTCAAAGACCGGCAGGTCCAGATGCGTCTGCCCGCCCTTGCCCGGCGTCACGCCGCCGACCATCTTGGTGCCATAGGCGATGGCCTGTTCCGAGTGAAAGGTGCCCTGCGAGCCGGTGAAGCCCTGACAGATGACCTTGGTGTTTTCGTCTATTAGGATGGCCATCTGTTCAGCCCTTTACTGCTTTGACAATTTTCTGCGCGCCGTCTTTCAGGTCGTCCGCGGCGATCACGTCAAGGCCCGAGTTGCGGATGATTTCCTTGCCCTTGTCGACGTTGGTGCCCTCAAGGCGTACCACCAGCGGCACTTTCAGGCCGACCTCTTTCACCGCGACTATCACTCCCTCGGCGATGACGTCGCACCGCATGATGCCGCCGAAGATGTTGACAAGAATGCCCTTCACCTGCGGGTCGGAGGTGATGATCTTGAACGCCTCGGTCACCTTTTCCTTGGTCGCACCGCCGCCCACGTCGAGGAAGTTGGCAGGCTCGGCGCCATACAGCTTGATGATGTCCATCGTCGCCATGGCCAGGCCCGCGCCGTTGACCATGCAGCCGATTTCGCCGTCCAGCGCGATGTAGTTCAGGTCATACTTGCTGGCCTGCAGCTCCTTGGGGTCTTCCTCGGTCTCGTCGCGAAGGTTGGCGATGTCGGGCTGGCGATACATCGCGTTGCCGTCAAAGCTGACCTTGGCATCCAGAACCTTCAGATCGCCATTGGTCATCACGATCAGCGGGTTGATCTCGAGCATCTCCATGTCCTTCTCGACGAAGGCGGTATAGAGGATGCCCATCAGCTTGACGCACTGCTTGACCTGCGCGCCCTCCAGCCCCAGCGAGAACGCGATGCGGCGGCCATGGAACGGCTGATAGCCGGTGGCGGGATCGACGCTGAACGACAGGATCTTTTCGGGGGTCGCGTCGGCGACCTCTTCGATGTCCATGCCGCCCTCGGTCGAGCAGACAAAGGATATGCGGCTGGTCTGACGATCGACCAGCAGGGCAAGGTACAGTTCGCGCTCGATGTCGCTGCCATCCTCGATGTAGACGCGGCCGACCTGCTTGCCCGCCGGGCCGGTCTGGTGGGTCACCAGCGTCTTGCCCAGCATCTTTTTTGCTTCTTCGGCGGCTTCCTCGACCGATTTGGTCAGGCGCACGCCGCCCTTTTCACCAGCCGAGGCTTCCTTGAAAGAGCCCTTGCCGCGGCCACCGGCGTGGATCTGCGCCTTGACCACCCACAGGGGGCCATCAAGCTCGCCCGCGGCTGTCTTGGCGTCTTCGGCCCGCATCACGGCGCGCCCGTCAGATACCGGTGCGCCATAGGAGCGCAAGAGCGCCTTGGCCTGATATTCATGGATATTCATGCAACTGTCCCGTCTTGGCTTGCGATTGCCTGTGGTAGTGACACAAGCTTGCGCCTTGTTTAACCGAATTCGGGTACTAAGAGCCTTTTCCACACGATTTTGTGCATTTTGTGATCACACGTTTTGAGGCCGTGATCACAAATTTACTCGGCGATGCACGCCAGAATCGCGACGCGGTATGCAAATGTATGCTGCACGTCAGAGCAGGGATGCCGACGAAAAAGGGGCACGCGAACGTGTCGCGTGTCCCTTTGGAAAGCTTTTGGTTTCAGATCAGGCCAGCGAGTCGTCGATGCCCTTGCACGCCTCGACAAGGCCTTTCACGGCGTCGACCGACTTGTCGAACATCTCCTGCTCGTCCTTGGTCAGCTTGATGTTGACAATTTTCTCGACGCCACCTGCACCGATCACGGTGGGCACGCCGACGTACATGCCCTTTACGCCCAGTTCGCCATCACACCAGGCGGCGCAGGGCAGCAGGCGCTTCTGATCCTTCAGGAATGCCTCGGCCATCTCGATGGCGCTGGTGGCGGGCGCATAGAACGCGCTGCCGGTTTTCAGCAGGCCCACGATTTCCGCGCCGCCGTCACGGGTGCGCTGCACGATGGCGTCCAGCTTGTCCTGCGTGGTCCAGCCCATGTCTACCAGGTCGGGCAACGGGATGCCGCCAACGGTGGAATAGCGCACCGACGGCACCATCGTGTCGCCATGACCACCCAGAACAAAGGCGGTCACGTCCTTCATCGACACGTCGAATTCGACGCTCAGGAAGTGGCGGAAGCGTGCGGAATCCAGCACACCGGCCATGCCACACACCATGTGCGGCGGCAGGCCCGAGAATTTCTGCAACGCCCAGACCATCGCATCGAGCGGGTTGGTGATGCAGATCACGAAAGCGTCCGGCGCGTTCGCGGCGATCCCTTCGCCGACGGATTTCATGACCTTGAGGTTGATGCCCAGCAGGTCGTCGCGGCTCATGCCGGGCTTGCGCGCGACACCGGCGGTGACGATGCACACATCCGCCCCTGCAATGTCGGCATAGTCCTGCGTGCCCTTCAGGCGCGCGTCGAACCCTTCGGATGGGCCGGATTCGGCAATATCCAGCGCCTTGCCTTCCGGCACACCCTCGGCGATGTCGAACAGAACAACATCCCCCAGTTCCTTCATTGCGGCGAGATGGGCAAGCGTGCCGCCGATCTGGCCCGCACCGATAAGCGCGATCTTGGGTCTGGCCATGAAATAGTCTCCGGTTTCATGTGAATTACGCGTTTGGACTAGTCCCAAAATGCCGCGTGCGCAAGGTAGGCGCGATCCGGTCCACTGGCGGCAGGGCTGTTCGCCTGCGCCAAAACCCCGTAAACCAAGCCCAGATCAAGGGGCTGGGACGGGGCGCGCGGTGGAACTGGGGTGGTCGTTTTTTGCAATCGCGGCACCGGCGGTGATGTTCGCGGGGATTTCCAAGGGCGGCTTCGGATCAGGGGCGGCCTTTGCTGCCGCGTCGATTCTGGCGCTGGTGCTGGAGCCTGGACAGGCGCTGGGGATCATGCTGCCGCTGCTGATGCTCATCGATGTCAGCACGCTGCGCCCCTATTGGGGACGCTGGAGCATGCCCGACGCGAGGCTGCTGATCGCGGGGGCTGTGCCGGGCGTCGTGCTGGGGGCTTGGCTGTATCAGATCGCGGATGCCGACGTGTTTCGCGTGCTGATCGGGGTGATTTCCGTGGGGTTCGTTGCCTGGCAGATGGCGCAGAAGTCCGGGCTGGTGCGCTCGCCCGCGCAGGGGCTGCCGATCTGGGCAGGCGGGCTGGCCGGGGCCGTGGCGGGGTTTACCAGTTTTGTCAGCCACGCGGGCGGCCCGCCGGCGGCGGTCTGGCTGCTGTCGCGCGGGCTGGACAAGACCACGTTTCAGGCGACCACCGTGATCCTGTTCTGGATCATCAATATCGTGAAATTCGTGCCTTATGCGTTTCTGGGCATCTTCACCGCGCAAACGCTGCTGGTTGATCTGATCCTCGCCCCCTTTGCCGTGCTTGGGGCGTGGCTGGGGGTGCGCGCCCACCGGATCGTGCCGGAGCGCGCGTTTTTCGCCCTGACCTATGTGCTGCTGACAGTGACCGGCACGAAACTGATCTGGGACGGATTGACCTGATCACGCATCATCGCCGGGCTTGGGCAGCGCCTTGGCCATCGCCTCATACGCCTGACCGCTGGCGATCAGGCAGGTCACGCCGGCGGCTGAGGTGACCGTGATCGTCCATGTGCCGGTAGCCTGCGCGGCAAACACCTCGATCACCGCGTTATTGCCCCCAAGGCCGATCGACTGCCGGGTTTCGCCGTATTTTTCGGCCAGCCGGGCCACCACCGTATCGCGGGGCGCGCAATTGCCCCCCTGCGCCTGCACCGGGGTCGCCACCGCACCCAACAGCATCGCAACACAAATCCGCCGCATCGTCACACCCCCTTCATGCGTGTGCTCAAGACCGGATCAGCCTGCGCCGTGTCAGTGAAAAACTGGTTAACGCGGCGTCCAGTCCCGTGGCTTGCTGCACCGCGGCACGAAAGACCTTGAACAATCGCGCAAAAAAGTGGCACAGATCGCGCAACTTTGTTTCGGGAGAGATTCATGGACGCCATCACCGACGCCAAAGTGCGCCCCTACCGCTCGGTTCTTTACATCCCCGGCTCGAAAGAGCGCGCGCTGGACAAGGCCCGCAGCCTGCCGGTTGATGCGATCATCTTCGATCTCGAAGATGCGGTGACACCCGACGCGAAAGAGGCCGCGCGCGATACGCTGAACGCGGCGCTGTCCATGGGCGGCTATGGCGACCGGATGCGCATCATCCGTATCAACGGGCTCGACAGCCCCTGGGGTGCGGGCGATGTCGCCACGCTCAAGGATGCCGATTGTGATGCCTTTCTTCTGCCCAAGGTGAACTCCGCCGCCGATGTGCAGGCGCTGGCCGATATGCTGGGCAATGACATGCCGATCTGGGCGATGATAGAAACGCCGCTGGGTGTGCTGAACGCGCTGGAAATTGCAGCGCATCCACAACTGACCGGCTTTGTCGCGGGCACCAACGATCTGGCCAAGGAACTGAACTGCCGCGCGCGGGCCGACCGTCTGCCGATGATGCTGGCGCTGCAGACCATGCTGATGGCCGCCCGCGCGCATGGCGTCATCGCCATCGACGGCGTCTACAACCAGTATCAGGATACCGACGGGCTGCGCGCCGAATGCGAACAGGGTCGCGATCTGGGATTTGACGGTAAGACGCTGATCCACCCCGCGCAGATCGACGTGGCGAACGAGTGTTTCTCGCCCTCGGAGGCCGAGATCGACTTGGCCAAGCGCCAGATCGAAGCCTTTGAAGAGGTCGAGCGCACAGGTCAGGGCGTGGCCGTGGTGGATGGCAAAATCGTCGAAAACCTGCATGTTGAGACCGCGAAAAAGATTCTGGCGATGGCATCCTCCATCGCCTCCCTCTAGGCGGAGCAACCCATGACCCTTCTTATCATCGGCCTGATCCTGTGGATCGCGGCACATCTCTTCAAACGGCTGGCCCCCGACATGCGCGAGCAGATGGGCAACGCAGGCAAGGGCGGCGTGGCCGTTGCCATCATCGCAGGGCTTGTCCTGATGATCATCGGCTATCGTCAGGCCGAATTCGTCAACATCTGGTATCCGCCCGTCTGGACGGTGCATCTGAACAACCTGCTGATGCTGGTGGCGGTGTTCTTTTTTGCCTTGTCGCATTCCAAGGGGCGGCTGCGCGCGCGGTTCCGGCATCCGCAACTGGGCTCGGTCAAGATCTGGGCGGTGGCGCATCTGCTGGTCAACGGCGATCTGGCATCGATCATCCTGTTCGGCGGTCTGCTGGCCTGGGCCGTGGCCGAGGTCATCGTGATCAACCGCTCCGAACCCTGGATTCCGCCCGTGCCGGGCGAGCCCAAGCGCGATGTGATCCTGGTGGGCATCACGCTGGTCGCGTTTGGCCTGTTCTCTGCCATCCACGCCTGGCTGGGCGTCTGGCCATTCCCGGGGTAAGCACATGAAACTTTACCGTTTTCTGACCGCCGACGACACGTCGGCCTTTTGCCACAAGGTCACCGAGGCGCTGAACAAGGGCTGGGTGCTGCATGGCAGCCCCACCTACGGCTTTGACGCAGCGAACGGCGTCATGCGCTGCGGGCAGGCCGTGGTCAAGGACGCCCCCGGCACCTATTCCCCCGACATCAAGCTTGGAGAGCAGTAACACATGGCCAAGACCAACCCGGGCCGCTTTTTCGAGGATTACCAGCTCGGGCAGGTGATCGACCACGCCGTGCCGCGAACCATCAAGATGGGCGAACGCGCGCTTTATCACGCGCTTTACCCGGCCCGGCACGCGCTGCATTCGTCGGACGCATTCGCGCAATCCTGTGGTCTGCCGTTCAGCCCGCTGGACGATCTGGTGACGTTTCACACCGTGTTCGGCAAGACCGTGCCGGATGTGTCGCTGAACGCCGTGGCCAACCTTGGCTATGCCGAGGGGCGCTGGATCACGCCGCTTTGGCCCGGCGACACGATCACCGCCACATCCGAGGTGATCGGGCTCAAGGAGAACTCGAACGGCAAGACCGGCGTTGTCTGGGTCCGCACCACCGGGCGCAACCAGCATGGGGAAACGCTGCTCAGCTATGTCCGCTGGGTCATGGTGCGCAAACACCACCTAGACGTACCCGCCCCCGAAACGGTGATCCCCGATCTGAAACCGGCGCTGGAGGTCGGCGATCTGGTGATCCCCGAGGGGCTGGATTTCACCGGCTATGATTTCGCCTTGGCAGGCGAACCACACCGCCTTGGCGACTACGAGGTGGGCGAAACCATCGACCATGTCGATGGCGTCACCGTCGAAGAGGCCGAGCACATGATGGCCACCCGCCTGTGGCAGAACACCGCCAAGGTGCATTTCGATGCCACCTTCCGCCCCGATGGCCAGCGCCTGATCTATGGCGGTCATGTCATCAGCATGGCCCGCGCGCTGTCGTTCAACGGGCTGGCCAATGCGCAGATGATCGTCGGGCTGAACGGCGGGGCCCATGCCAATCCATGCTTCAGCGGGCAGACCATCAAGGCGTGGTCGCAGGTGCTGGACAAGGCCGAAACCGACCGGCCCGGCGTGGGCGCGATCCGGCTGCGACTGGTGGCGACCAAGGGCGGCGCGCCGTTCGAGCTGAAAGGCGAGGATGGCAAGTACCTGTCCGATGTCCTGCTGGATCTGGACTATTGGGCCTTGATGCCCGTCTGATCCTGCGGGTATTGATCCCCAAAACCGAAACACTTGTGCCCCCGTCGCCCCCTTCGCTACAGTGCCTGCAAGGGGGAGGACGGGAATCAAGCAAGGAGGCCACCTTATGGGGACGGCACCCGATTATCCGTCGTTTGACGACATCATTGGCGCACCGCAGGACCGAATCGCGGACATGATTCTGGAGTTGCAGACAAAACGCCAGTTCAGCACGCTCGTACATGACCTGAACACCCACCTGCTGAGCGGGGCTCCGGCACAGCGTGATCGCGCGCGGCGGGCGCTTCACAGTCTTGGATTCGTTTTGACCTGACCGGCACCGACACTAGTTCTGACTTGAATGTGATCACACGCCAGCGGCATGTGATCACAAACCCCAAGATAGCGGCAATTTGCGCGGCATTATCCCAAGATCAGGGCTTTGCCTGCGTGACAGCGGCGCTAAAACCATGCACAACGACACGCGACACAAGGTATACCGTCGTGTGCAGACACCAAGGGACGACCAATGGCTGACGTAAACCGGGGCAATCGCCCGCTTTCACCCCATCTTTCCATCTACCGCCCGCAGATCACCTCGATCTCGTCGATCCTGACCCGGATCACCGGCAACGCGCTGATCGTCGCCGGGCTGCTGATCGTGTGGTGGTTCCTCGCCGCCTCATCCGGCCCGGACTATTTCGCCGTCGCGGACGGTTTCCTGCGCAGCTGGTTCGGCAATCTGGTGCTGACCCTGTCGCTGCTGGGCCTGTGGTATCACACGCTGGCAGGCATCCGGCACCTGATCTGGGACAACGCCATGATGCTGGAACTGGAACTGGCTGAAAAGCTGGGCTGGGGCTGCATTGCGGGCTCGGTCGTGCTGACCATCATAACCCTGCTGATCGTCTGAGGAGGCCGACATGCGTTACCTGACAGACCGCAAACGGGCCATGGGCCTTGGCTCGGCCAAATCCGGCGTGCACCATTTCTGGGCAATGAAAGTGTCGTCCGTGGCGCTGCTGATCCTGATACCGCTGTTCGTCTTCACCTTCGGCCCGGCCCTTGGCGGCAGCTACGAAGAGGTCACGGCCTATTTCGCGCGCCCCTTTCCCGCGCTGGTCGCCGCGCTAACCTTCATCGTGGGATGGAAACATTTCAACGACGGCGCGCAGGTCCTGATCGAAGACTACGTGCACGGAGCAACCCAAAGGATCACCCTGATCCTGGTGACCTGCCTGTCCTACGCCGCAATGGCGACCGGGCTGTTCGCCATCGCCAAAATCGCGCTTTAAGAAATACCGGAGAACACAACGAATGGCTGCTTACGAATACGAGACGCATGACTATGACGTCGTGGTCGTCGGTGCCGGTGGCGCGGGCCTGCGCGCGACCCTTGGCATGGCCGAACAGGGCCTGCGCACCGCCTGCGTGACCAAGGTGTTCCCGACCCGTTCGCACACCGTGGCAGCACAGGGCGGCATCGCCGCGTCGCTGTCCAACATGGGGCCGGATCACTGGCAGTGGCACATGTTCGACACCGTCAAGGGTTCGGATTACCTGGGCGACACCGACGCGATGGAGTATCTGGCGCGCGAGGCCCCCAAGGCCGTGTACGAGCTGGAGCATTACGGCGTCCCCTTCAGCCGCACCGAAGAGGGCAAGATCTATCAGCGGCCCTTTGGCGGGCACACCACCGAGTTTGGCGAAGGCCCCCCGGTGCAGCGCACCTGCGCCGCCGCCGACCGCACCGGCCACGCGATCCTGCACACGCTGTATGGTCAGTCGCTCAAGCAAAAGGCCGAGTTTTACATCGAGTATTTCGCCCTCGACCTGATCATGTCGGATGATGGCGTGTGCACAGGCGTCGTCTGCTGGAAGCTGAACGATGGCACGATGCACGTGTTCAATGCCAAGATGGTCGTGCTGGCCACCGGCGGCTATGGCCGCGCGTATTTCAGCGCGACATCGGCCCATACCTGCACCGGCGACGGTGGCGGCATGGTGGCCCGCGCGGGCCTGCCGCTGCAGGATATGGAATTCGTGCAGTTCCACCCCACCGGCATCTATGGCGCGGGCTGCCTGATCACTGAAGGCGCGCGTGGCGAAGGCGGATATCTGACCAACTCCGAGGGCGAGCGGTTCATGGAACGCTATGCGCCCAACTACAAGGATCTGGCCCCGCGCGACTATGTCAGCCGCTGCATGACGATGGAGATCCGCGAAGGCCGCGGCGTGGGTGAACACGGCGATCACATCCACCTGAACCTCTCGCATCTGCCCGCCGAGGCGCTGAACCTGCGCCTGCCCGGCATTTCCGAATCCGCGCGCATCTTTGCCGGCGTCGATGTCACCAAGCAGCCGATCCCGGTTCTGCCGACCGTGCATTACAACATGGGCGGCATCCCCACGAACTACTGGGGCGAGGTGATCAACCCCACCGCTGACGATCCCAACGCGATCGTCCCCGGCCTGATGGCCGTGGGCGAGGCCGGTTGCGCCTCGGTGCACGGGGCCAACCGCCTTGGGTCGAACTCGCTGATCGACCTTGTGGTGTTCGGCCGCGCCGCCGCCATCCGCGCCGGCAAGGTGGTGGATCGCGACGCGCCCGCCCCGACGCTGAACAAACCGGCCATCGATGCCGCGTTCGACCGTTTCGACGGGCTGCGCCACGCAGATGGCGGCACGCCCACCGCCGAACTTCGGCTGGACATGCAGCGCACCATGCAAGAAGACGCCGCCGTCTTCCGCACCTCGGACACCCTGAAAAAGGGTTTGGACAAGATGGTGGACATCGCCGGCAAGCTGGATGATCTGAAGGTCACCGACCGCTCGCTGATCTGGAACAGCGACCTGATGGAAACGCTGGAACTGACCAACCTGATGCCCAACGCGCTGGCCACGATCGCCGGGGCCGAGGCGCGCCAGGAAAGCCGCGGTGCCCACGCGCACGAGGATTTCCCCGAGCGCGACGATACCAACTGGCGCGTGCACACGATCGCCCGTGTCGAAGGCAACAGGATCGACCTGTCGCATCGCGGCGTGATCACCGACCCGCTGACCACCGAGGATCAGGGCGGCATCGCCACCGCGAGAATCGCCCCGAAGGTGCGGACGTTCTGATGCGTCACGGTCTGGTCATGCTGCTTTGCGTGCCGCTGGCCGCCTGTTCTGTAGCGAATGATGCCGCAGACATGCTGGCCCGCGACCGCGCAAAGACTGTGGTCAACCAGATCGTTGCCGAACGTCTGCCCGGCGTGAATGCGGCACCCGTGACCGATTGCGTGATCGACAATGCCAGCGCATCCGAAATCGCGTTGGTCGCACGCGCATCGGTCACCGGGATCACCGAACGAACCGTCGACACCGTCGTTGATGTCACCCGTCGGCCGGAAACCCTGTCCTGTCTCGCGCAGAAAGGGCTTCCGATGCTCATGCAGGCCCGGCTATGATGATACATCCGGGCATATTCCAGACTCTGGCAGCGCGGGTGATACCGTCAAAGTGTTATGGAAAGGCCATGGCATGACCGCGACAGATACCACCAAGGACAATCTGGCTCCGGTTCCTCCGGCAGAGGGTCTGCAATACCTGCGTTTCCTCGAGAATATGCATAAACACCTGCAGCCCGAATGGTATCTCGAGGTCGGCACCGCACAGGGGGCAAGCCTGAAGCTTGCGACCTGCAAGGTCATGGCCATTGATCCGCGGTTTCAGATCCAGCCGGACAACATGGGCGGGCGTCCGCAGACCCATCTGTTCGAAACCACCAGCGACGAGTTCTTCGCCTCGGGCATCGCGCGGCAGCTTGCGTCGACAATCGACCTGGCCTTTCTGGATGGAATGCACCTATTCGAATACCTGCTGCGCGACTTCATCAACACGGAAAAGCTGTGCCGCCCTGACAGCGTGATCGTCCTTCACGACCTTGTTCCACCGACCTACATAGCCGCAGAACGCGACTGGGACCGCAAACGTACCAAGCAGTGGACCGGCGATGTCTGGAAGGTAGGCGTAATCCTCAAGGAATACCGCCCCGATCTCGATCTGCGCGTCGCCAACTGCCGACCTACCGGTCTGGGCGTCATCACGTCTCTGAACCCGGATGACACGACGCTGGAAGATAACTACGACGAGATCGTTGCCCGATTCATGGACATGAGCCTTGATGACTACGGCACTGAAAAACTCAGCACACTGTTCAACATGCAGCGTGCCATGTCCCGGCATTTTCACGACTACGTCGGGGTGCCGGCATGATCCGTAACCCGGCTGTCAGGTACCAAAACCGCCTGCCACTGATGGCACGCGGATCGCAGGGTGCCCACCGGCCCGCGCCGACAGCCATGATGCCGCGCCGGCCCAGCAGCATCACAACAGCCACGCCCCGGCCCGCCTCTCTGGTCGGACGACACTGAAAAGGAAGAGCTTATGGTTCAACTGACCCTGCCAAAAAACTCGCGCATCCGCGTGGGCAAGACATGGCCCAAGCCCGAAGGCGCGAAAAACACCCGCAAGTTCAGCATCTATCGCTGGAACCCCGATGATGGTGAAAACCCGCGCGTGGATACCTATTTCGTCGATATGGACAAATGCGGCCCGATGGTTCTGGACGCTCTGATCAAGATCAAGAACGAGATTGATCCCACCCTGACCTTCCGCCGGTCCTGCCGCGAAGGCATCTGCGGCTCCTGCGCGATGAACATCGACGGGATCAACACGCTGGCCTGTATCTACGGGCTGGACGAGGTCAAGGGCGACGTCAAGATCTATCCCCTGCCCCACATGCCCGTGGTCAAGGACCTGATCCCGGACCTGACGCATTTCTATGCCCAGCACGCCAGCATCATGCCCTGGCTGGAAACCAAGACGAACCGCCCCGCGAAAGAGTGGAAGCAAAGCATCGACGACCGCGCCAAGCTGGACGGCCTGTACGAATGCGTGATGTGCGCCTGCTGCTCGACCTCCTGCCCGTCCTATTGGTGGAACGGCGACCGCTATCTTGGGCCGGCCGCCCTGCTGCACGCCTATCGCTGGATCATCGACAGCCGCGACGAGGCGACGGGCGAGCGTCTGGATCAACTTGAGGATCCGTTCAAGCTCTATCGCTGCCACACGATCATGAACTGCACCAAGACCTGCCCCAAGGGCCTGAACCCGGCAAAAGCCATCGCCGAGATCAAGAAGACAATGGTCGAACGCGCGGTCTGATCAACCACGGCACACAGATCAAGGGCCGATCCTCCGGGGTCGGCCTTTTGCATTGCGCCCGCCGCATGGCGGCATTCGCAATTCGTCCGATGCAATCCGAGGTCACACCCGCCATATGACAGTCAGGGAGGGGATGCCGGACACACCAAAGGACACCCCATGAAAACGCCGACCAAAACTGATGCCAAAGCCGCGCTTGCGATTCTGGAACAGGCTTGGGCCTATTTCGACGCCCCACAAAAGGCAGACACCGCCCAACAGCCCGAAGAAACCTATTTTGCATACGTAAAGGCGGCCTGACCGCCTTTCATGGGGTCGGGCTCGGTCCGTGCCCCACAGCGCCCCGGCGGCGCAAGGAAACCTTTCATCCGAGTGTCGTCGGGCGCGGCCTTGCGCAGACCCGAAAACTGCGCAAACCTGTTGCAAACAACAGGGACAGACCATGCAACAGCCCCCCGACGCCGCCGCCCGCCGCGCCATCCCGCCGGTGATCTGCTATCCGACCGACACACTGCCGCAGCCGGACATGGCGCTCTACACCGCCGCCCGGGCGACGCTGCAAAAGACCGGCGAAACGCTGGTGCCAGCCCGCGACGCACGCACCTTTCACGTGCCCGCCGGGCATTTCTTTTGCATCACCAGCGTCGATGGCCCGCAGGTTGGGGATCTGAACCTGTGGAACGCAAATGACCTGTCCGAGCGCTTCTACTCGGGCAAGACCCGCGCGCTGCATGGCACGCATATCACCACCGGCCAGCGCATGTGGTCCTCCTTTCCGCATCTGCGCCCGATGGCGACCGTCACCCACGACACGCTGCACTGGTATGGCAAGGATGATTTCGGCGGCTCGGTCCATGACGTGATCGGCACGCGCTGCGATCCCTACACCGGCAACCTGCTGTCAGGCACGCAGTATCACCACTGCTGCCACTCCAACCTGATCCGCGCGCTGGCCGATGAAACCGGGCTGTCGCCGGCCGATGCCGAGCCCCACGTGCATGACGTGCTCAACGTGTTCATGTGTACTGGATTCACCCGCGACACCGGCCAGTATTTCATGAAGGCCAGCCCGGTCCGCCCCGGCGATTACATCGAGTTCCTGGCCGAGATCGAACTGCTCGGCGCGCTCAGCGCCTGCCCCGGCGGCGATTGCAGCGCCGAGCACAGCTCGGATACCGCCGCCTGCCACCCGCTTCTGGTCGAGGTCTTCGCCCCCGCCCCCGGCGCGCTGGACGGCTGGCATTCTCCGGCCCCCAACGGCTACGATCGCAGCCATGGCAGATGACACCGGCTGCCCTGCCGTCGGGTTATGTGGCACCGTCAATCACCACGAACAGCGCGAAAGACACCATGACCAAACCCTGCATCATCTGCGTGGCGATCACCGGCTCGGTGCCGCAAAAATCCGACAACCCCGCCGTGCCGATTACCGTGGCCGAACAGATCGACTCGACCCAGGCGGCGTTCGAGGCCGGCGCCAGCATCTGCCATGCCCATGTGCGCAACGCCGACGGCTCGCCCAGCTCCGACCCCGAGAAATTCGCGCGCCTCAAGGAAGGGCTGGAAAAGCACTGCCCCGGCATGATCATCCAGTTTTCCACCGGGGGCCGTTCGGGGGCCGGTCAGGCGCGCGGGGCCATGCTGCCGCTGCGCCCCGACATGGCCTCGCTCTCGGTCGGGTCCAACAACTTTCCCACCCGCGTCTATGAAAACCCGCCCGATCTGGTGGACTGGCTGGCCAGCGAAATGCGGGCCCATGACGTCAAGCCCGAGGTCGAGTGTTTCGACCTGTCCCATATCCATCAGGCCGCCAGGATGAGCGCCGATGGCCGCATCCCCGGTCCGCTGTATGTGCAGTTCGTCATGGGGGTCAAGAACGCCATGCCGGTCGATCGCCCGACCTTCGATTTCTACATCGAAACCGTGAAACGCCTGATGCCCGATGCCGAATGGTGCGCCGCGGGCATCGGCGCGGGGCAGCTTTTGATCAACGAATGGGTGGTCGCCGCCGGGGGCCATGCCCGCACGGGGCTCGAGGACAACGTGCGCCTTGACCGCGACACGCTGGCCCCGTCCAACGCGGCGCTGGTCAAGCGCGTGACCGACATCTGCGCCCAGCACGACCGCCCCGTGGCCACTCCTGCGCAGGCGCGCGAGATCCTGGGCCTGCGCCCGGCGTGATCACACCACCGATCGCCTGCTTCCTCTCTCTTCCAATATCCTAGGGGTGAGGCCGCAGGCCGAGGGGGCAGCGCCCCCTTTGCGCCGCCGTCAGGCGGCGCCGGTCGCGCCCGTCAGGGCGCGAAACCGGCATCATCCCTCCGGTACGCAGATCGCCCCGGCCGCAATCGCACGCGCAGTGCCAAAAATCAGCCCGGCAATCACCGCCAGCAACACCGCCAGCGTGACGAACCCGAACACCTGATGCACCGCGCTGCCCGTGGCCTCGGCAAAGCGGAAACTGGCGATCGTCACCGCCGCAAAGGGAAAACTCAGCGCCCAGAACGACAGCGCAAAGGGCAGCTTCACAAGCCGCGGCAGGTTCACCACCACGATCAGCGTGAACAGGTAGGCCATGTTGATCAGCAGCCGGGCAAAGGCGTCCACCCCGCCGGTCAGTTGCAGCCATGACAGGAACGCCACCGCAGGCGGCGCGATCAGGATCACCAGCGTCGGTTGCAGCCTGCCGGGCATCGGATCGTGAAAGATCAGCCGGTTCATCACCAGCGTCAGCAACACGATCCAGAACAGCAGCCCCACCGCCATGAAATACCAGCTCAGTTCGACGTATCCCAGCGGCACGCCCACGATCGGCACCAGCACATTGCCCACGGCGGGAATGAACCACGCGGGCGTCAGGTGCCCGGTCTGAAACGACCGCGCCGAGATCCAGCCCGCAACCACGGCAATGGTCAGCACCGCTTGCAACGCCGTGCCAGCCAGCCACAGCACATGCGCGGCCCCCGGCGACAGGCTGTAGCTCGCCGTGGCCAGCAGGATCATCGAGATCGAGATCGCGGGAAAGAACGCCAGACGCACCGGATGATGCCATTCCTGCGCCACCGCCAGCGGATAGCGCAGCGCCTTGAGCGCATAAAGCGCCGCGATCACCACGCCCGCCGCGACGGCTGCCCAGAATACAGCCAGGGACAGCCCCGCTCTCAACCCCAGTGCGGTTTCAGCGGCATGCAGGGCCAGCGTCAGCCCCGCCAGCCCCATCACCACCGCAAAGAAGGGCACCGGGAAATGCTCCAGCCGGTTTGACTGGCCCGGGTGTGCCGCCTGTGCTGCATCCGCCATGTCGCGTTTCCTTGTTTCAGCCGTCCTGCGCCTCGGGGCCCCGGATCATCGCCTGAACGGTGTAGACCAGGATGGCAATGCCCACGGCCCCGGCCACAGCCACGCCCAGCAGCACGATCACGTCCACCGGTCCGCCGATGTCGGCAAAACCCGAACTGGTCATCTGCTGGACGAAAAGCACCGCCGCGACAGCCCCCACCGGCATCGACAGTTGCGCCAGCAGGAATTTCCGCATCGACATCGACCGGTCACGGATCAGCACGTACAGGTAGCCCACCGTGATCAGCACAGCAACCACGACCATGGCCCAGAACAGGCCCCGGCCAAACATCTCTTCCCAGACCGCGATCAGGGTTCCCAGTGTAAGCTCTTGCATCGTCTTTTCTCCCTATGCCTTGCCGCGCAGCATCGCGTTATAGGTGGCCTTCAGCGCCACCTCCTTCATCAGCCAGCTGATCCACAGCTCTTCCAGCGGCGCGATCACGCCCGGAAAGCTGGGCACGAGGTTGTTCTTGTAATCAAATTCGATCAGCATCGCGCGGCCCACGCGGGTGATCAGCGGGCAGGATGTGTAGCCGTCATAGGCCGCATCCGTGGTGTCGCCCGCGATCTGCGCGACCAGATGCGCCTCGACCACCGGCACCTGCCACTTGACGCTGGCGGCGGTCTTGCCCTTGGGCACGCCCGCCACGTCGCCCAGTGCAAAGACGTTGGGATAGCGGTTGTGCCGCAGGTTTTGCTGATCCACCTCGACCCAGCCTTGCCCAACCCATTTGTCGGCCCAGGACAGACCCGACTGACGGATCACATCGGGCGCGCGCTGCGGCGGGATGATGTTGGTGAAGTCGTAGTCGGTTTCGCGGGTGGCGCCATCCGGCCCCTCGAAGGTCATGACCTTGCGGCCCGGGTCGATCGACTTGAGCACCTGATCAAACTCGGTTTTGATCCCGCGCTCGCCGAACAGCATCCGCACCTTTTCGGACACGATGGGCACGCCGAACAAGGCCTTGGAGTTGTTCCAGTATTCGATCTCGACCTTGCCGCGATTGCCCTTCCTGTCGGCATGATCCTCAGTCAGAAAGGCGTATTTCAGCGGCGCACCGGCGCATTTCATCTCGGTCGCGGGGCGCAGGAACACGGCCTTGCCGCCGCTGTCGGTAAAGCGGTCCATCTCGGCCCAGGTCTTGGCCGCATACTCCGGCCCGGCATAGACCGCGCCCAGACCGTTCTGGCCCACCATGGACAGGTCGAACCCTTCGATCGCGTCCCAGTCCAGCACAAGGCCGGGGGCGGTGACCAAATAGTCATAGGGCAGCTTCGTGCCTGACGCCGTGGTCAGCGTATTCGCCTCGGGGTCGATTTCGGCTGCGTATTCCGCCACCAGCGTGACGCCGCGCGGCAGCCAGTCGGTGGTCTGGCTGACCGAATAGCCGGCGGGCTTCAGCCCCGCGGCGATCAGGGTGAATCCGGGCTGATACCAATGCTCGGCCCGGCCATCGACCAGCGTGATCTCGGCCCCGTCAAGCCGCTCGACCAGACGGTTGGCCAATGCGGTGCCCGCGGCACCAGCGCCCAGGATCACGATTCGCGCCTTGGTCGATACTTTTTGCGCGCGGGCGGGGCCGGTGCCCGCGGCAAGCAGGGCCGCACCGCCGGCAAGGCCCAGAAACCCGCGACGGGTTGGCAGAAACTGTTCCGATGTCATGCGTGTACTCCATTGCATACATCATCATTTCTGCATGTGTTAAGCACTCTCCGCCTTGATCCAGATCAAAGATGTACCGGAAATGCGATTACTCCATCAGACCCAGCAGCCGCGCCGCGTTGTTCTTGAGGATATCGGGGCGCAGCTCGTCCTTGATGTCGATCTTCTCGAAATCCGCCAGCCAGCGTTCCGGGGTGATCATCGGCCAGTCCGACCCGAACAACACCTTCTTGCGCAGGATCGAGTTGCAGTAGCGCACAAGGATCGGCGGGAAATACTTGGGGCTCCAGCCCGACAGGTCGATATAGACGTTCGGTTTGTGCTGGGCCACGGCCAGCGCCTCTTCCTGCCAGGGGAAACTGGGGTGGGCCATGATGATCTTCATGTCGGGAAAATCGACCGCCACATCATCGAGATGCATCGGGTTGGAAAACTTCATCCGCATCCCGTTTCCGCCGCGCATGCCGCTGCCCACGCCGGTCTGGCCGGTGTGAAACAGCCCGATGCAGCCATATTCGGCCAGCAGTTCGTAGAACGGATAAGCCATGCGGTCATTGGGAAAAAACCCCTGCATGGTCGGGTGGAACTTGAACCCCTTGATGCCGTGCACTTCGATCAGACGGCGCGCCTCGCGCACGGCCATCTTGCCCTTCCACGGGTCGATCGAGGCAAAGGGGATCAGCACATCGCTGTTTTCCTTGACCAGTTCGATCACCTCGTCGTTGGAATAGCGGCGATAGCCGGTCTCGCGCTCGGCATCGACGGGAAAGATGACGGCGGCGATGTTCTGCTCGCGGAAATGCGCGGCGGTTTCGGGGATCGTCGGCGGATGCTGCCAAGGCGCGCGAAAGTACTTTGCCATGGTCGATTGCAGATCGTCATAGCCATCGTCGGAATGACAGCCGCAGGGTTCCTCGGCATGGGTGTGAATGTCGATGGCGCGGATCTTGTCGAGGTCGATCATGGGGCGTCCTTTCTGACGGTGCGCTGGTTGAGCCTGCGGGAGCGAGGGGCCAGCCCCTCGCGCTCCCCGGGATATTTGAAGAGAGAGGAAATCATATGCGGATCACGGCCGGGTCGGCGTCATCGTACAGACGCGCCACCAGACCGGCGCGGCGGGTCAGCACGCGGCGGGTGTTGAGATTGCCCTTGGCGGTCATTTCCTGCGCCTCAAGTCTTGGCGGCTCGGTCAGGATCAGGGCGCGGCCCACGCGGGTGGACGAGCCTGTGGCCGCAGCGGCCAGCGGGGCCAGCCGGGCGCGGATTTCGTCCATGCGCGCCGGATCGGCGCAGGCCCCGTCGCCGGTGGCAGACGTGGCGGGAAAGACCAGCACGCCCAGTTCCGCCCGGTCGTGCCCGGTGATGACGATGTCGGCGGCCAGCCCGTCCAGCGCGCCCAGCAGCGCCCCACGCAGGGCAGCCACGCGCACCCATGTACCGGAAGTCAGCTTGAAATCCTCGGATATGCGACCGTCAAAGCGCAGGCCGCGATCCGGCTCGTCCTCGTTGACAAAGCGCATAGCGTCACCGGTGATCAGGAACCCCTCGGCGTCAAAGGCGGCTTTGGTCTTGTCCGGGTCCTCGAAATAGCCGGGCATGATGTTTGGCCCCTTGACGCGCAGTTCATAGCGGCCTTCGTCCTCGGGGATCAGCTTGACCTCGGTGCCGGCCAGCGGCGCGCCGACGATGCCGGACCGGGTGACGCGCTCATGCGTGAGCAGCACGGCGGGGGCGGTTTCGGTCATGCCCCAGGAGCTGACCATCAGCGGCACCTCGCCCGTCACCTCGCGTGCCATGTCACCCAGCGCATCCCACACCTCCTGCGGGAGCGAGGCACCGGCATAGAAGGTGAAATGCAGCCCCGTGAAGAACCGCCTGCGCAGGTCGGCATCGGCGCGCAGGGCGGTGACCTGCCGCGCGTATCCCATCGGCACGTTGAACGACAGCGTGCCGGTGTGCATCTGCATGTTCTCCAGCGTGCGCGGGAACAGGGCATCGGTCGGCTTGCCATCGTCGATATAGAGCGCGCCGCCATGGGCCAGCATCATGTTGAAGTTGTGCGAACCGCCAAAGACATGGTTCCACGGCAGCCAGTCCAGCAGCTTGGGCGGCTCGGCGCGCAGGATCGGAAAGGCATCGGCCAGCTGCGTCTGGTTCACGCACATCATGCGATGGGTGGTCAGAACGCCCTTGGGGTTGGAGGTGGACCCCGAGGTGAACAGGATCTTGCCCACCGTATCGGGGGTCACCTGCGCATGGGCGCCGTCCACATCGCCCGCACCGCCGCGCAGGGCGTCGGCCATCGGGATCACGGCGCGCGGGGCACCGGCGGGAGTGCCGGCGATCACCGGGATACCGGCAAGCTGCGGCAGGGCCAGCGCATCGGCATAGCGCGCGGCGTCATCGACATAGATCAGCGACGGGCGCACCTTGTCCACCGCATAGGCAAGCCGCTCATGCGCGCCGGGGATCAGCGCGTATTGCTCGGCCACCGGCACATTGGCGCGGCCCACGTATTGCGCCGCCAGCGCCAGCAGCCCGTGATCGACCGAATTGCCCGAGATCATCATCACCGGCCCCTGCCCCGGCTGATCCAGCAACCAGCCCGCCAGCGCGCGCACCATGTCGCGCGCCTGTGCATAGGTCACCTCGCGCCAGCCGGGGCCCGAGCGTTCGGCGATGAACACCGCATCCGGCGTGCGCGCGGCCCATGCGTCCAGCCAGTCGCCGGTGGTGCGCGCCACCGGGCCAAGCGCGTGGTTCGAAGTCAGGATCACCGCGCCATCGTCTCGGATGTCACGGCGCACGGATTGGCGGACTGCCTTGGGTGTCTGCATCGGCCTAGACCTTGATCTTTGACAGGAGTTTCACAAGCTCGCGCCGTTCCATCGCGGTCAGGTCGGCGAACATCCGGTCCTCGTGCCCCAGCAGGGCCAGCCGCGCGGTTTTCTGGCGCATGACCCCGGCGGTGGTGGGGCGCAGGGCGATGGCGCGCCGGTCGGCAGGCTCACGCTCGCGGGTGATCCAGTGCGCCTTTTCCAGCGCGTCGATCACTGCCACGCTGTTCGACCGCTCGATCCCCAGCGTCGCGGCCAGATCGGTCTGGCGCACACCGGGGTGGGTGCAGATCACTGTCAGCGCCGAAAACGTGGTGATGCGCAGCCCCATCGGCTCCAGCACCCGCGCCGCATCGGCGGTGACGGCGGTGGCGCTGCGTTTCAGGCCATAGCCGATCAGCTCGGGCAGGGCGCTGTCGAGGGCGGCGTCGTGTATCGTGTCACTGGACATCGGCGTCACCGGAACTGCGGCTGGCGCTTGTCCAGGAAGGCACGCAGCCCTTCCTGGGCATCCGGGCTGGTCTGGGTCAGGGCGGCGCACAGGGATTCGGTGAACAGCCCGTCGGCTTTCGACATATCCGCGATCCGGCTGAGGGCGTGGATCATCACGTAATTCGACAGCGCCGCGTTCTGCGCGATCTTGCCCGCCAGATCCATCGCCATAGGCAGCGCCTCGCCCTCGCCCACGGCATAGTGGCACAGGCCAAGGCGTTCCCCCTGTTCAGCGTCGAACTTGCGCCCGGTCAACATCATCTCGATCATCCGGTCGGCGCCCAGAATACGGCCCACCCGCACGGATGCACCGCCGCCCACATAGATGCCGCGCCGCCCTTCGGGCAGCTGGAAGATGGTCGATGGCTCGGCGATGCGCACATGCGTGGCGGTGGCCAGTTCCAGCCCGCCGCCAATCACCGCGCCGAACAGGGCCGAGACGACCGGCAGGCCCGAGAACTGGATTTTGTCCATGACGCCATGCCATCCGCGCGAATGGCGCATCGTGCCTTCGGCGTCGCGCGCCACATGTTCGGACAGATCCAGACCCGAGCAGTAATGCCCCGCCGTGCCGGTCAGCACGACCACCTTGACCCCTTCGGGCGGGTTGGAAAAGAACGCGTCCAGCGCGCCCAGCAGCGCATCGTTCATCGCGTTGCGCTTGTCGGGGCGGTTCATCGTCAGAACCGCGATCGGCCCCTCGATCCGGGTTTGCAGGATATCGGACATCTCTTTCCCTCGGGTTATTTTTGTTATATCGTATAACTATTATTCCACACAAATACCAGCCCTTTCCCCGGGCGGTGTCCGGCGCGCAAGACCACCCGCGCGCCGGGGTCACATCAGTGCAGCACCCGCAGCAGCCCCACCGTGATCACCGGAAAGGCGATCAGGATGATCACGCGCACGATATCCGAGGCGACGAAATACATCACCGCCTTGTAGGTCTCGATCATCGGGGTATTGCGGTCCATCGAGTTGATGACGAACAGGTTCATCCCCACCGGCGGCGTAATCAGCCCGACCTCGACCACGATCAGCACGATGATGCCGAACCAGATCGCCGTCTCTTCGGGCGTCAGGCCGAAATCCAGCACCGAGATGATGGGAAAGAAGATCGGGATCGTCAGCAGGATCATCGACAGGCTGTCCATGACGCAGCCAAAGACCAGATACAGCAACAGGATGATGGTCAGGATCACCCAGGGCGAATAGCCAAGGTTGTCGACCCAGCCCGCCAGTTCCTGCGGCACCTGCGTCAGCGCCAGAAACCCGTTGTAGAAGGCCGCGCCCAGAACGATGAAAAAGATCATCGCGGTGGATCGCGCAGTGGACAAAAAGCTTTCCGACAGGGTGACGCGGTTCAGACCCCCGTTGAACAGCGCGATCAACCCGGTGCCCAGGGCGCCCACGGCTGCGCCTTCGGTGGGGGTGAACCAGCCCAGATAGATCCCCAGCACCACCAGCAGGAACACCAGCAGCACCGGCCAGACCTTGAACAGGGCCGCGAACCGCTCGGCATAGGGCATGGGCGGGCGCACACCGGCGCTGCCCGGGTTCATCCGCACATAGACCGAGATCGTCAGCATGTAGCCGATGGCGGCCAGAATGCCGGGAATGAAGGCGGCCAGAAACAGCTTGGCGATGTTCTGTTCGGTCAGGATGGCATAGATCACCAGGATCACCGAGGGCGGGATCAGGATGCCCAGCGTGCCGCCCGCCGCCAGCGTCGCGGTGGAAAACCCACCCGAATAGCCATAGCGGCGCAGTTCGGGCAGCGCGACCTGCCCCATCGTGGCCGCCGTCGCCAGCGAGCTGCCGCAGATCGCGCCGAACCCCGCGCAGGCCCCCACCGCCGACATGGCGACACCGCCCTTGCGATGGCCCAGCCATGCCTCGGCAGCCTTGAACAGCGCGGTGGACATGCCGCCCAGCGTGGCGAACTGTCCCATCAGCAGGAACATCGGCACGATCGACAGCGAATAGCTGGAAAACGTCGAATAGGTCTCGGATTTCAGCCGGGCAAAGGCCACGTTCCAGCCGCCGGTGACGAAATACAAGCCCCCCAGCCCGACCAGAAGCATCGACAGGCCGATCGGCACCCGCAAAAAGATCAGCCCGATCAGAACCGGAAAGGACGCAAGCCCGATTTCAATATTGCTCAATGGTCCGCCCCCCCGGCGGGCGCGATGATCATCCGCCCGGTGAAAAACTCGGCCGTGCGCACCACGGCCATGTAGACGCCCACCAGCGCCGCCAGCACCGCCGCCGACAGCGACACCGCATAGGCCCACCAGATCGGGAACTGCAGCAGAAAAGTCGTTTCGCCATAGCGCATCTTGGACATCATCCCGTCATACAGCCGTTCGGCGATAAGGATCAGCACGACGGCAAAAACGATCTCGACCACCATCTGGATGAAGCGGTTGGCGCTGACCCCCAGTTTCGAGGTGAAGATATCCACCGTCGCATGACCATTGGTGATCTGGCAGAACGGGATGAAGGCAAAGATGGCAAAGGCCACGCCGGCCTCGACCAGTTCGAAATCGCCGAGGATCGGCCCCACGCCGGTATCCAGCAATGTCCGGGCCATCCCGCCCAGCAACCCCGCGCCCAGATCGCTGTGCAGGAACGTGTTGATGCCGCGCCCCAGCACCGAAACGCAGGTCAGCACGATCAGCGCCAGCAACACGAACCCGCCCAGCAACGCCATGTATCGGGCCAGTCCGTTCATCAAACGGTGCATCTTGCCCCCTCCCCCTTGGTGAAATCCCCGTGTCGGGGCCGCACGCTGGCGCGGCCCCGTTTGATCGCAGGCTTACTCGGTGTGCTTGGCGATCAGGTCCTTGGCCTGCTCGACCAGTGCCGGACCATCAAAGCCGCGCCCGGTCATTTCCTCGGCCCACTTGGCCTCGACCCCGGCGGCGGCCTCGCGCCATTCGGCAACCTGCTCGTCGCTCAGGGTGATGATGTTGTTGCCACGGTCCACCGCGATCTGACGCGCGCCCGCATCCGCGGATGCCATCGTCTTGCCCGCCCAGGCCGAGGTGTCGGCCCCGGAATTGGCATCGATCACCTCCTTCAGATCGTCGGGCAGCGCGTCATACTTGTCCTGATTCATCGCAAAGATGAAAGCGGTCGTATACAGCGACGCATCACCAAATTCGGTATGGTTTTCAACCAGTTCCGACACCTTCAGGGCGGCTGTCACTTCCCACGGGATCACGGCGGCGTCGATCACGCCCTTGGACAGGGATTCCGAAATCGCGGGCACCGGCATGCCGACCGGCGTGGCCCCCAGTTCGGAAAACAGCATCGTGGTGGTGCGCGTCGGCGCGCGCAGCTTGACCCCGTTCAGGTCCGACACATCGGTGATCGGGCTTTTGGAATGGATCAGGCCAGGGCCATGCACCCAGACGGCGATGGTCTTGAAGTCCTTGTAATCGGTGTCCAGCATGTTGGCTTCGGCGAATTCCCAATAGGCGCGGCTGGTGGCCTCGGCATTGGTCATCAGGAACGGCAGTTCGAACACCTCGGCCTGCGGGAAACGCCCCGGCGTATAGCCCGCGACCGTCCAGATGATGTCGGCCACGCCATCGATCGCCTGATCGATCAGTTCGGGCGGGCGGCCCCCCAGTTGCATCGCCGGAAAGCGGTCGATCTTGATGCGGCCATCGCTTTCGGCCTCGATCTTGTCGGCCCAGACATCCAGGATCAGCGTGGGCACATTGGCCTGCGCGGGCAGGAACTGGTGCAGTTTCAGCGTCACCTCCTGGGCGGACGCTGCGGTGCCGGTCAGCGCCAGCGCGGCACCGACGGCAAAACCCAGAAATTCACGACGTTTGGTCATCTGATCTCTCCCTATGATCAGTTTCGGCCAGCCTTTGGCGGCAGGCCATTTGCCTTGGTTGGACCGTCATTCAGCATCAGTCGCAGCGACAGGTCAATCGTTGCCGGGGCCTCCCACCCCAACGTTCACGTCATTCCGGGTCGCCCAGCGTCAGCGCCACCGGGGCCAGCCCGTCGATCGTGCCGGTCATCGAGTCGCCCGCCACGACCGGGCCGACCCCGGCAGGCGTGCCGGTAAAGATCAGATCACCGGGTTGCAGGTGATAGAAACGCGACAGATGGGCGATGATCTCGGGCACAGACCAGATCATCTCGGTCAGGGTCGCGTCCTGCTTCACCGCGCCATTGACGCTCAGCGTGATGCGCTGATCGGCGGGTGTGAACCCGGCGGCGGGCGTGATGGCCGCAATCACGGCCGAATCCTCGACATCCTTGCCCAGATCCCAGGGGCGGCGCGTGTCCTTGGCCTGCGCCTGCAGATCGCGGCGCGTCATGTCCAGACCGCAGGCATAGCCAAACACATGCTCCAGCGCGGTGTCTGTCGTGACGCGAAAGGCCGGTTTGCCGATGGCGACGACGAACTCCATCTCGTAATGGTAGTCCCGCGTTTCCAGCGGATAGGGGATGGTGCTGCCGGTCTGGCAGATCGCCCATGGCGTCTTGGTGAAATAGAACGGCGCCTCGCGATCCACCTCGACCCCCATTTCGGCGGCATGGGCGGCATAGTTGCGGCCCACGCAGAAAATGCGGCGCACCGGGAATGTGGCTTCGGTGCCCGCGACGGGCACCTGCGGCAGGGAGGGAAGGTCGAAAACTGCTGTCATTGGCTGTGCCTTTGGTCCTGTGCTGTGTGTCTGGCGCGGGGCCATGCCGCCATGTATCGGGCGCGCGGGGCGTGTGGCAATAGTTATATAATATAACTATTATCTGGCAAGAGAAACTTGTGCCGCCAGTAGCCCAGATGCTCGTCTCACCGGATCAGGATGGCGCGGAAATCGTTGACGTTTGTGCCGGTGGGGCCGGGCGTGAACAGCGCGTCAATGGCTGCAAAGGCGGTATAGGCATCGTTGTCGGCCACCGCCATGGCCGGATCGACCCCGGCGGCACGCATCCGTGTGGCGGTCTGGCCCGAGGCAAAGGCTCCGGCGTTATTCTCGGACCCGTCGATACCGTCGGTATCCGCCGCCAGTGCGGTGATGCCGGGCAGGCCGTCGATGGCGCGTGCGAAGGCCAGCAGAAATTCGGTGTTGCGCCCGCCGCGCCCCTGCCCGCGCAAGGTGACGGTGGTTTCGCCCCCCGATAGCAGCAGCGCGGGCCTGGCAAAGGGGCGGTCGTGCTGCGCGATCTGGCGGGCGATGGCAGCATGGACAAGCGCCACCTCGCGGGCCTCGCCCTCGATCGCGTCAGACAGGATATGCGCGGCGATGCCATGGCGCGCGGCCAATGCGGCGGCGGCGTCAAGCGAGCGCGCGGCCGAGGCGATCACCGCCACTTGATCGCGCGCAAAGGCCGGGTCGTCGGGGTGCGGCGAGTCCTGTGGGGCGTTTTGCAGGAAGGCGGTGATGCGTTCGGGCAGGTCGATCCGGTAATCCCGGATCGCCGCCAGTGCCGTTGCACGATCACTGGCGTCAGGCACGGTGGGGCCGCTGGCCACCTGTGCCGGATCATCGCCCGGCACATCCGACACGATCAGGCTGACCACCCGTGCGGGATGGGCGGCGGCGGCCAGCCTGCCGCCCTTGATCCGGCTGAACTGCTTGCGGATCGCGTTCATCGCCCCGATCGGCGCGCCGCTGCGCAGCAGTGCTGCGTTCAGCGCCTGCTCATCCTCCAGCGTCAGATCGCCGGGCGGGGCGGGCAGCAGGGCCGAGCCGCCGCCACAGATCAGCGCCACCACCAGATCATCCGCCCCCAGACCGCGGACTGCGTCAAACATCGCACGGCTGGCGTCCAGACCGGCAGCGTCGGGCACCGGATGCGCGGCCTGCATCACGCGGATATGCGCGGTGCCGCAGCCATAGCCATGGCGCGTGACCACCACGCCCTGACAGTCGCCCCACAGCCGTTCGAACGCGGCGGCCATCTGCGCGGCGCCCTTGCCCGCGCCGACCACCACGGTGCGCCCCTTAGGTCGCGCGGGCAGATGCGGGGCCAGCGCCAGGTCCGGGTCGGCGGCGGCAACGGCGGCGTCAAACAACGCGCGCAGGAGTTCTGTGTCCTCTGTCATGGCCAACAGCTTAGCTGCGGCCTTTCCAGGGCACCAGCCAGCGTTCGGCCATGCGGAACAGAATGTCGATGCCATAGCCGATCACCCCGATCAGGATGATCCCCATCAGCACCACGTCGGTCAGCTGGAACCGGCTGGCGACCATGATCATCATGCCCGCGCCCTTTTCCGCCGCCACCAGTTCGGCGGCCACCACCGTGCCCCAGCACACGCCCATGGCAACCCGCGCGCCGGTGAAGATCTCGGGCAGGCTGTTGGGAATGATCACGTGGCGCAGGATCTGCCATTTGCTGGCCCCCAGCGAATAGGCGGCATGCACCTTGGTGATGTTGACCCCCGACACACCGGCGCGCGCCGAGATCGTCATGATCCAGAGGGCTGCGAGAAACAGCAGGATGATCTTGCCGCTCTCGCCAATCCCCGCCCAGATGATCACCAGCGGGATCAGCGCAAGGGGCGGCACCGGGCGCATGAATTCGACGATGGGATCGAACCAGCCGCGAAACCAGTCACTCAGGCCCATGGCATAGCCCAGCGGGATGCCCACCGCCGCGCCAAGGATGAAGCCAAGCACGACGCGGTACAGCGACCAGCCCAGGTGCTCCCACAGGGTGAAGTTCTGATAGCCGGTGCTGGCGATCTCGGCCACCCGCGCTACCACGGCCTCGGGCGGGGGCAGCCAGATCGGCTCCATCTGCCACCCCTTGGGCGGCTCGTAGTTGAGCGACCCCTTGGACGTGACGGCAACGCGCCCGGCATCGGTGCGGACCTCGCCACCCGCCTCCACCGGCTGACCGTCGATGGCGACAATGCGCGCGCCATCGTCGCGGGTGATCTGGTCATTGGCGTCAAAGATCAGCAGCTTCGAGCGCCACGCCGCGACGGTGAGCGTGTCATTTCGTGCAAAGCCCTCGCCGGGGTCGATGTCACGATCCTCGGCGCTTTCGCCGCGGTTGTGGACACGGATGAACACGGTGGCGTCGTCACGGCTGCCGTCCGGGGCCTCGACGGTATAGGTGAACTGCGTGTCGCCGACAAAGGGACCGGGCGCATGGACCGGCACCCAGTTGCTGCCGGTGAACGCCCCCCAGAGCAGGAATATAGTGACCACGGAAATCACGCTGGCCCAGCGATCGGGGCGCACCGCGCTTTCGTCGCCGAAGGTCACGGTCTTGAGCGACGAGAAATCGCGCCGTTCGGTCAGGCGGCGCGCGCCCAGACGGACGATGACGAAAGCGGCGATGAAGATGCCGATATAGAGGACAAGGATGGTCATGCCTGCTCGCCTTCGCCACGGCCCATGATCTCTTCTTCCATGTCCCAGATCATACCCAGTATTTCTTCGCGCCGCTGGCCGAATTCAGGGTGTTTCTTGACCTCGCGCAGGTCCTGCCCCACGCCCATGTCGGCAAAGGGCAGGTTGTAATCCATATGGATGCGCCCCGGACGCGGGGCCATGACCAGCAGGCGTTCGCCCAGCAACAGCGCCTCTTCCACGGAATGGGTGATCAGGATGATGGTCTTGCCTGTCTCCTTCCACAGCTTCAGGACCAGCCCCTGCATCTTTTCGCGGGTCAGCGCATCCAGCGCGCCCAGCGGCTCGTCCATCAGGATCACATCGGGGTCATTGGCCAGACAGCGCGCCAGCGCCACGCGCTGCTGCATGCCGCCCGACAGCTCGTAGATCGCCTTTTCCTTGAAATCGCGCAGGCCGACGACATTCAGCAGGTGATCCACCTCGGCACCATACTCCGACGCGCGCCGCCCGGCCATGCGCGGACCGAAACTGACGTTGTCGCGCACGTTCATCCATTCGAACAGCGCGCCCTGCTGGAACACCATGCCGCGTTCGGCGTCCGGCCCCTTGACCGCGTGGCCGTTCAGGGTGATGCGCCCTTGGGTCGGGGCCAGAAACCCCGCGAGGATGTTCAAAAGCGTGGTCTTGCCGCAGCCCGACGGCCCCAGCACCGACAGCAGTTCGCCGGGGTTGAGGGTCAGCGACACGTCCTGCAACGCCTGCACATGCCCGCCGTTCGGCAGATCGAACCGCATGGAGATGTTTTCGATGGAAAGCCCGGTCATTGCCTGCCTTTTCTTGTCGTTGACCGGGCGCGCCGCCACCTGCTGACGCGCCCGGGCCGGTGATCACATGCCTTGCGCCGACGCCAGCGGGCCGGTGTTGACATGGGTTTCATAGCTGTCCAGCGCGGCACCGATGCTGCCGGCCTCGACAAACACATCGGCCACGCCCTTCATGAACTCCTGCGCGCCACCGCCCAGCCATTTGGCGGTCAACTGATCCTCGACCGTGGGAAAGACGAAGGTGTCGATGGTGGTGGCGGTGGCGTCCATATCCATGCCGCTGTCCTGTGCGATGACCGGCAGCATGGTGTCGCGGTTGGCCGGATCGGCCCACATCGCGTTGGCATCCGCCGTCACTTTCAGGAAGGCCGCCACAAGTTCGGGGTTCTCCGCCACAAAGGACGACGGCCCCGAGGTGACGTCGAAAACCAGAATGCCCAGGTCTTCCTTCTCCGCACCGGTCAGCAGGACATTGCCATGCTCTTCGGCGCGGCGCAGCGACCCGCCCCAGCCGCAGAACATGTCGACAGCCCCCTGCGCGATGGCGGCGGCCCCTTCGGGCGGGGCCATGTTGACGATCTCCATCGACGAGATGTCCACGCCGAAATGGGTCATCTGCTTGAGGTATCCGTAATGCGCGGCGGTGCCCAGCGGCACGGCCACCTTCTTGCCCGCCAGTTCGTCCGCGCTGTCCTTGTCGATTTCCAGATCGGCGCGCACCACGCAGTTGTCGTTGTCGGCATAGCTGACCGCCACATCGACGATCTGCAGGTCCTGCCCGGCGCTGGTGGCCACCACGAAGGGCGGCACGCCCTGCGACACCGACAGGTGCACGTCGCCGCTGGCCATGGCCGCGCTCATCGCGGTGCCGGTGTCAAAGGCGCGCCAGTTGACGGTGACGCCCAGCGCCTCGTCATAGGTGCCCTGTACCTTGGCGTACTGGAACGGCATCGGCCATTCCAGGAAATAGGCCACGGTGATCTCGTCCATCGCCTGTGCGGCACCGGTCATCAGCGCCAGCGCGGCTGCGGCGGATGTCAGCCTGGATGTCAGCTTCATGTGTCGTCTCCCGTTGGTCTTTTGTTTGTCCGTCCGGCCTGCGCCGCACCCTTGGGCCTGCGCGGGGCGGATCTGTTTTGTCTGCACGCGTGGCGGCGCTGTGGGTGAAAAAATCCTGCCACGCCCGTTTATGGGACGGGAAAACCCGATTCCGATCAATGGTTTTGCGCCTGTTTCGCAGGCGATGCCCGAAAATTCGGCAGCACCCCGGGGATCGCGGCGGCGCAAAACCCGTGTGATTTCCATCGAGTCTGGCAAGGATTTCAGCAGGTGCCGCCGGTGGCGCAAAGATCTGGCGCTATCAGCGCGTCCGATCTGGTCCTATTTTTCCAAACGCGGGCAGAGTGTGATAAGTTCAGACAAAACCCGCGTAGCGCGCGGCGTTTCCCCGTTTCCCAAGATATGCGGAGCACACCATGGACGGAACATTCGACAACGACCTGACCAAGATCGAGGACATGGACCGCGCCCATGTCTGGCACCACCTGATGCAGCACAAGCCGCTGGAAACCGGCGCGCCGCGCATCATCGTCGAGGGCAAGGGCATCCATGTCTGGGACCAGCACGGGCGGCAGCATCTCGACGGTGTCTCGGGCGGGGTCTGGACCGTGAACGTGGGCTATGGCCGCGAAAGCATCGCCAATGCGGTGCGCGACCAGTTGATCAAGATGAACTATTTCGCAGGCTCCACCGGGTCGATCCCTGGTGCCATGTTCTCGGAGCGGCTGATCTCCAAGATGCCGGGGATGAGCCGGGTGTATTACACCAACTCGGGCTCCGAGGCGAACGAGAAGGCCTTTAAGATGATCCGCCAGATCGCGCACAAACGCCATGGCGGCAAGAAGACCAAGATCCTGTACCGCGACCGCGATTACCACGGCTCGACCATCGGGGCGATGAGCGCCGGCGGTCAGGATGAGCGCAACGCGCAATACGGCCCCTTTGCCCCCGATTTCATCCGCGTCCCGCATTGCATGGAATACCGCAAGCATGAACAGGACGGCGCGCCCGAAGAGAACTATGGCGAGTGGGCCGCCGAGCAGATCGAACAGGTGATCCTGCGCGAAGGCCCCGATACGGTGGGCGGGCTGTGTCTTGAACCCGTGACGGCTGGCGGTGGCGTCATCACCCCGCCCGAGGGGTATTGGCAGAAGGTGCAGGAAATCTGCCGCAAGTACGACGTGCTGCTGCATATCGACGAGGTCGTCTGCGGCGTGGGCCGCACCGGCACCGAATGGTTCGGCTATCAGCACTACGGCATCGAGCCGGATTTCGTGACCATGGCCAAGGGTGTGGCATCGGGCTATGCCGCCATCGCCTGCTGCGTCACGACCGAACGGGTGTTCGACATGTTCAAGGATGACGTCGAAGACCCGTTGAACTATTTCCGCGACATTTCCACCTTTGGCGGCTGCACCGCCGGCCCCGCGGCGGCGCTGGAAAACATGCGCATCATCGAGGATGAGGGGCTGCTGGAAAACACCACGCGGATGGGCGATTACATGCTGGATCAGCTGTGGGCGCTGGCCGACAAGCACAAGGTCATTGGCGATGTGCGCGGCAAGGGTCTGTTTCTGGGCGTCGAGCTGGTGGCCGATCGCGACACGCGCGACCCCGTGGCCGAAAAGCTGGCGCAGAAGGTGGTTGCGGAATGCAACGCGCAGGCGGTCATCATCGGCGTCACCAACCGCTCGATCCCCGGCAAGAACAACACCCTGTGCTACAGCCCCGCGCTGATCGCCACCAAGGATCACATCGACGAGCTGGTGACGGCAACCGACGTGGCGCTGACCCGCGTCTTCGGCTGACCGTTCGGTCATGGGGGTGGGTTGGCACCCACCCTACCGACCCCCGTAGGGTGGGTGCCAACCCACCCCGTGCCTTATCAATCACTCAAGGCCGCGACGTGCCTCTTCGGCCTGACAGCCCGCCGGATCATGCGACCGGCGGGCGTTTTCTTTCAGACGCCATGCGCGGCGCGGCTGTCTTTCGGGGCCTGCGCGCGGCTGTCCATGCCATAGTCGCGGATCACCCCCGCGACCCGCAAACGATAGCCCGCGAACATCACGTCACGCCCTTCGCGCTGTGCGCCGCGGTGCTGCGGCAGGTTGCGCCAGGCCTCAAGCGCGGCCTCATCCTCCCAGAACGAGATGGACAGCAGCTTGCCCGGGGTCGTCAGGCTCTGGAACCGCTCGACGCTGATGAAACCGGGGATGCCTTCGGCCAGCGGGCGCATCCTGGCGGCCATGTCCAGATACGGCTGTTCCTGCCCTTCGGCGGGGAAAACCTCGAAGATGACGGCGATCATGTAACCCTCCTGCATGGTGGCGGGCAGGGTCAAAGACCTGCCTGCCCGCACCGCTCCTATCCGCAGGGCGCGCCGGTGTCACCCCAAGGCTAACGGAACCGGGCGACCAGCCATAATGCCAGTTTACCACCTCTGTATATCCAGATAACGTGACCGAATGGCGATCCCGGTGGAAACCTTTTACCTTGATGCGCGCGGGCAGGCGACGTTGCAGGCGCGCATCCAGCAGATGATCGCACAGGGCATCCTGTCGGGGCGGTTCCGGCGCGGCGAAAAACTGCCCTCGACCCGGAAGCTGGCCGCGCATCTGGGCGTCAGCCGGATCACAGTGACCCTGGCCTATACCGAGCTTGTCGCCTCGGATTACCTGATGTCGCGCGGGCGGTCGGGCTATTTCGTATCCGACAATGCGCCCGAGCCGCCTCCCGTCCCGGCCCTGACCGTGCCTGCCGACCGGGTGGACTGGACCCGCGCCATCGGCCAGCGGTTCACCGGCGGGGCCGCGCCGGACAAGCCGCTGGACTGGGCGCGCTACCCTTACCCGTTCATCTATGGCCAGACCGATGCAAGCCTGTTCGATCACGCCAACTGGCGGCTCTGCGCGGTGCAGACGCTGGGGCAGCGCGATTTCGCGGCGCTGACCAGCGATCAGTATGATCAGGACGATCCGCAACTGGTGGAGTTCATCGCCCGCCACACCCTGCCCCGGCGCGGCATCATCGCCACCCCGTCGCAGATCCTGGTCACGATGGGTGCGCAGAACGCGCTGTGGCTGGCGGCGCAGGTGCTGCTGACGCAGCGCAGGCGCGCGGCGGTCGAAGACCCGTGTTACCCGGCGCTGCGCGACGTGCTGACCCACACGCGCTGCCATCTGTCGGCGGTGCCGGTGGATGGCGACGGGCTGCCGCCCGAGCTGATCCCCGACGGCACCGACGTGATCTTCACCACTCCGTCGCACCAGTCGCCCACATCCGCCACCATGCCGCTGGCACGCCGTCATGCCCTGCTGGACCGTGCCCGCGCGCTGGAGGCGCTGATCGTCGAGGATGACTACGAGTTCGAGATGGCGTTCCTGCGCGCCCCCTCGCCCGCGCTGAAATCGCTGGATGAGGACGGGCGCGTGATCTATGCAGGCAGCTTTTCCAAGTCGCTGTTTCCGGGGCTGCGGCTGGGCTATCTGGTGGGCTCCGCCCCCTTCATCGCCGAGGCGCGCGCACTGCGGGCCAGCGTCCTGCGCCATCCACCGGGGCTGATGCAGCGGGCGGCGGCCTATTTCCTGAGCCTTGGCCATTACGACGCGCTGATCCGGCGCACGGCCAGGGCCTATGCCGAGCGTCGCCACGTGATGGAGGCAGCGATTGCCGCCGAGGGCCTGAGCATCGCGGGGCGCGGCGCGCATGGCGGGTCATCCTTCTGGATGCAGGCCCCCGAGGACACGGATACCGATGCTCTGGCGCTGGCGCTGCGCGGCGATGGCGTGCTGATTGAACCCGGGCGGCCGTTCTTTGCGGGCGATGCCCCGCCGGGGCGGTTCTACCGGCTGGCCTATTCCTCGATCCCGTCCGAGCGGATACCCGAAGGCGTGGCACGGATCGCGCGGGCGATGCGATAGCCCCTATCTGGCCTTAAGCCACGCAACACACTGGCCCTATCGCCCCCCGCCCCAGCCGCTACCCTGCAGCGTAACATCGGCCACAGGCCGAATCCCGATTGCCCCATCCAAGGACCGTGACAAATGAAGATGACCACCGAAGAAGCATTCGTCAAAACCCTGCAGATGCATGGCATCGAACATGCGTTCGGCATCATCGGCTCGGCCTTCATGCCGATTTCCGACCTGTTTCCGCAGGCAGGCATCCAGTTCTGGGACTGCGCGCATGAAGGCTCGGGCGGGATGATGGCCGATGGCTATACCCGCGCGACCGGCAAGATGAGCATGATGATCGCCCAGAACGGCCCCGGAATCACCAATTTCGTGACGGCGGTGAAAACCGCCTACTGGAACCACACGCCGCTGTTGCTGGTGACCCCTCAGGCCGCCAACAAGACCATCGGCATGGGCGGGTTTCAGGAGGTCGCGCAGATGGACCTGTTCAAGGACATGGTCGCCTATCAGGAAGAGGTGCGCGACCCCAGCCGCGTGGCCGAGGTGCTGAACCGCGTGATCCTTCAGGCACGGCGCCATTCGGCCCCGGCCCAGATCAACATGCCACGCGATTACTGGACGCAGGTGATCGATATCGACCTGCCCGCCGTGGTCGAATTCGAACGCCCCGGCGGCGGGGATACCGCGATTGCCGAGGCTGCCGCACTGCTGTCGAAGGCGAAGTTCCCCGTCATCCTGAACGGGGCGGGCGTGGTGCTGGGCGGGGCAATCCCTGACAGCATGGCGCTGGCCGAACGGCTGGATGCGCCGGTCTGCGTGGGCTATCAGCACAACGATGCCTTTCCGGGCAATCACCCGCTGTTTGCCGGGCCCTTGGGCTACAATGGCTCCAAGGCCGCGATGGAGCTGATTGCCAAGGCGGATGTGGTGCTGTGCCTTGGCACGCGGCTCAACCCGTTCTCAACCCTGCCGGGATACGGGATCGACTACTGGCCCAAGGATGCCGCCATCATCCAGGTCGATATCAACCCCGACCGGATCGGCCTGACCAAACCCGTCAGCGTGGGCATCGTGGGCGATGCGAAGAAGGTGGCGCAGGGCATTTTCGAACGGCTGTCGGACACCGCAGGCGATGGCGGGCGGATCGAGCGGAAATCGCTGATCGCGCAGACGAAATCGGCCTGGGCGCAGCAACTGGCCAGCATGGACCACGAAGAGGACGACCCCGGCACCAACTGGAACGCCCGCGCGCGCGCCGACAAGCCCGACTGGATGAGCCCGCGCATGGCCTGGCGCGCGATCCAGTCCGCCCTGCCGCGCGAGGCGATCATCAGCAGCGACATCGGCAACAACTGCGCCATCGGCAACGCCTATCCCAGCTTCGAGGAGGGGCGCAAATACCTGGCCCCGGGCCTGTTCGGCCCCTGCGGCTATGGCCTGCCCAGCATCGTCGGCGCCAAGATCGGCTGCCCCGACGTGCCGGTCGTGGGCTTTGCCGGGGACGGCGCGTTCGGCATCGCGGTGACCGAACTGACCGCGATCGGCCGCCCGGAATGGCCCGCGATCACCATGGTGGTGTTCCGCAACTACCAATGGGGCGCGGAAAAGCGCAATTCGACGCTGTGGTATGACGACAATTTCGTAGGCACCGAACTGGACGATCAGGTCTCTTACGCCGGAATCGCCACCGCCTGCGGCCTGCGGGGCGTGCAGGCCCGCACGATGGAAGAACTGACCGCCGCTCTGTCATTGGCGATCACCGACCAGATGGAGCACGGCAAGACCACCCTGATCGAGGCGCTGATCAATCAGGAACTCGGCGAGCCGTTCCGCCGCGACGCGATGATGAAACCCGTGGCCGTCGCGGGCATCAACCGGGGGGATATGCGCCCGCAGGCGGTGTGACGTGCCAAACTCCATCAGAATGGAGTTTGCACGCGTTTTCACAGGAAAACGCGTGATCGCGCCCTCGCAGGCCGACACGCCCGAATGATCCTCGCGCTGGACCTGTCGCCCGGCGCGCTGGCCTTTCTGGCGGCGGTGGTTTTCATCGCCGGTGTGGCGCGTGGTTTCACCGGATTTGGCGCGTCGGCCACAATCATGGCGCTGGCCACGTGGATGATTGCACCCATCGGCCTGATCCCGATCTGCCTGCTGCTGGAACTGACGGCGTCAACCCTGCTGCTGCGCGGCGGTTTTGGCCCCGCGGACAAGCCATTGGCGGTGACGCTGGTGGCAGCGGCATTTCTGGGCGTGCCGCTGGGGCTGCACCTGACCAAGACAATGGATACCGAGGTCTCAAGCATCATCGCCCTGACACTGGTCTGCGGGCTGGCCGCGATGCAACTGGCGCGGATTCCGCTGCCGGTGGGGCCGGGGCGCGCGGGGGCTGCGGTGGTGGGCTTTGCCGCCGGGATCGTGAACGGTCTGGCCTCGATCGGCGGGCTGGTCCATGCGCTCTATCTGATGGCGCGCAACCTGCCCGCCCGCAACATGCGTGGCACGATGATCGTGATCATCCTGCTCAGCGGCTCGGTCACGCTGCTGTGGCAGGGGCTGATGGGGGTGATGACCGCGCAGGCGGCCTTGCGCTTTGCTGTACTGTTGGTGCCCTTTGCGGCGGGCCTGTGGCTGGGCCGTCACCATTTCACCCCGGAGAACGAGCGGCATTACCGTCCGGTCAGCCTGGCTCTTTTGGTCGCTCTGGCCGGGATCGGGCTTGTTCGTCAGCTTTTGTAGCGCGATAGTCCCACGGAACCGGAGGAAGCATGACCCAGCCAAAGCTCGACACCTCGCCCAAGGTTTCCGACGAGGTGCGCAAGACGACCTGCTACATGTGCGCCTGCCGATGCGGCATCGACGTGCACATGAAGGGCGGCAAGGTCGCCTATATCGAAGGCAACCGCGATCATCCGGTGAACCGCGGCGTGCTCTGTGCCAAGGGCTCGGCGGGCATCATGCAGGTCAACGCGCCTGCCCGCCTGCGCGCGCCGCTGAAACGGGTCGGCCCGCGCGGATCCGGCGAGTTTGAGGAGATTTCGTGGGACGAGGCGCTGGAACTGGCCACAGGCTGGCTCGAACCCCTGCGCGACAAGAGCCCCGAAAAGCTGGCCTTCTTCACCGGACGCGACCAGAGCCAGAGTTTCACCGGCTGGTGGGCGCAGCAGTTCGGCACGCCCAATTTCGCGGCCCACGGCGGGTTTTGTTCGGTCAACATGGCGGCCGCCGGCATCTACACCATGGGCGGCGCGTTCTGGGAATTCGGCCAGCCGGATTGGGAGCATACCAAGCTGTTCATCCTGTTCGGCGTGGCCGAGGATCATGACAGCAATCCGATCAAGATGGGCATCGGACGGATCAAGGCCCGCGGCGCGCGGATCGTCGGCGTGAACCCCATCCGCACCGGATACAACGCCGTGGCCGATGACTGGCTGGGCATCACGCCGGGCACCGATGGCCTGCTGATCCTGTCGCTGGTGCATCTGCTGCTCAAGGCCGGCAAGATCGATCTGGACTATCTGGCGCGCTATACCAATGCGCCGGTGCTGGTGAACGGCGATCCCAAATCGCCCGATCACGGCCTGTTGTTGCGCGACGAACAGGGCCGCGAACTGGTGATCGACCGCGAAACCGGGCGGCTGACCCCGTTCGATCAACCCGGTGTGCGCCCCGACCTGTCCGCCACGCACAGGCACGCAGGGATAACCCACCGCCCGGTGTTTCACCTGCTGGCCGAGCGCTATCTTGACGAAAAATACGCCCCCGAAAACGTGGCGGGGGAAACCGGCATCGCGGCGCAGAAGATCCGCGCGCTGGCCAATGAAATTGCCCGCACAGCCTTTGACGACCCGGTGACCCTGCACCGCGAATGGACCGATTTTCGCGGCGAGACGCACCAGACCATGACCGGCCGTCCGGTCAGCTTTCACGCCATGCGCGGCATCAGCGCCCATTCCAACGGGTTCCAGACCGCGCGCGCGCTGCACATGCTGCAAATCCTGCTGGGCGCGGTGGAAACCCCCGGCGGGATGCGGTTCAAACCGCCCTACCCCAAACCCGCCACCGCCCATCCCAAGCCCCATTGCGGCGTCACCCCCGGCGCTCCGCTGGATGGTCCGCACCTGGGCTATGTGCAGGGGCCCGATGACCTGTGCCTGACGCCCGATGGTTCGCCTGCGCGCATCGACAAGGCCTATACCTGGGACAACCCGATGTCGGCCCACGGGCTGATGCATATGGTGATTTCCAACGCCCACGCGGGCGATCCCTACCGCATCGACACGCTGTTCATGTACATGGCCAACATGTCGTGGAATTCATCCATGAACACCGGCGGCGTGATGGAGATGCTGACCGACACGGACGAGAACGGCGATTACGTGATCCCGCGCATCATCTATTCGGATGCGTACAGTTCCGAGATGGTCGCCTATGCCGACCTGATCCTGCCCGACACGACCTATCTGGAACGCCACGACTGCATCAGCCTGCTGGACCGCCCGATATCCGAGGCGGATGCGGCGGCGGATGCCATCCGCTGGCCCGTGGTGCAGCCCGACCGCGACGTGCGCGGGTTTCAATCGGTACTGCTGGACCTCGGGCACCGGCTGGGCCTGCCGGGCATGACGCGCGAGGATGGCAGCCCGCGCTATGCCGATTACGCCGATTACATCACCAACCACGAACGCAAACCCGGCATCGGCCCGCTGGCGGGCTTTCGCACCGGGGGCGACGGGCGGGGCGCACCCAACCCCGATCAGCTTCAGCGATACATCGACAACGGCGGCTTCTGGGTCAGCCACATCCCCGAAAACGCCGCCTATTACAAACCCTGGAACCGCGCCTATCAGGATTGGGCGGTGAACCTTGGCCTCTATGACAGCCCGCAGCCCTACCTGTTCCAGCTTTACGTCGAACCGCTGCGCCGGTTCCAGCTGGCCGCCGAAGGGCACGGCGACCGCCAGCCGCCCGACCACCTGCGCGAGCAGATCAAGACCACGCTTGATCCGCTGCCGATCTGGTACGCGCCGTTTCAGGACGGCCATGCCGACCCTGTCGCCTACCCGGTCCACGCGCTGACCCAACGGCCCATGGCGATGTATCACAGCTGGGGCAGCCAGAACGCCTGGCTGCGCCAGATCCACGGCATCAACCCCTTGTATCTGCCGACAAAACTGTGGCAGTCGCACCGGTTTGCCGATGGCGACTGGGCGATGGTCACCTCGCCCCACGGCACCATCACCGTGCCGGTCGCGCATATGGCCGCGCTCAACGAAAACACCGTCTGGACATGGAATGCGATCGGCAAGCGCAAGGGCGCCTGGGCGCTGGACAAGGACGCGCCCGAGGCGACAAGGGGCTTCCTGCTCAACCACCTGATCCACGAACTGCTGCCCGCGCGCGGCGATGGTCTGCGATGGGCCAATTCCGACCCGGTGACAGGACAGGCCGCCTGGTTCGACCTGCGGGTGAAAATCGAAAAGGTGCCCGCCCCCAATCAGGCGCAACCGGCCCATCCGCCCCTCACCTCGCCCGTGGGCAAGGGCCCGGACACGCTGACATGGAAGGTGGGCCAATGACCCCGACCCAACGCACGCTGCTGGTGATCGCTATATTCGTCGCCCTCACCGTGGGATCGTTCATCTGGTTCATCGCCACATGGGATCCCGCCCGAGAACAGCCCGTCTCTTTCCTGCCTGCACAGATCGAGCGCACAGCATGACCCAATTGCCCGACACCCCACAGCGCAAGCTGGGCCTTGTGATCGACCTGGACACCTGCGTCGGCTGCCACGCCTGCGTGATCTCCTGCAAGGGCTGGAACACCGAGAACTATGGCGCGCCGCTGGCCGATACGGATGCGTATGGGGCCGATCCGTCCGGCACCTTTCTCAACCGCGTCCACAGCTACGAGGTGACACCGCCCGAAGGCCCGGCCCAACTGGTGCATTTCCCGAAATCCTGCCTGCATTGCGACAATGCCCCCTGCGTCACCGTCTGCCCGACCGGCGCCAGCTACAAGCGGGCCGAGGATGGCATCGTGCTGGTCAACGAATCCGACTGCATCGGCTGCGGCCTGTGTGCCTGGGCCTGCCCCTATGGGGCACGCGAAATGGACGCGGTGGAAAAGGTGATGAAGAAATGCACCCTCTGCGTCGATCGCATCTACAACGACAACCTCGCCCCCGAGGACCGCACGCCCGCCTGCGTGCGCACCTGCCCGGCGGGCGCGCGGCATTTCGGCGATCTGGCCGATCCCGACAGCGAGGTGTCGAAACTGGTGGCCGCTCGCGGCGGCATGGACCTGATGCCGGAACAAGGCACGCAGCCTGTCAACAAGTACCTGCCGCCGCGCCCGCGTGACCGGCTGGAGCAGACCGATGTGCTGGCCCCCTACCTCGACCCGGTGGCCGACACCCCGCATGGGTTTCTGGGCTGGCTCGACCGCGCGCTCGATGCCCTGCCCGGCGCAAAGGGCTGACGCGATGCATCCTGCCCCCTCGCTCATCGCCTTCACCACCCTTTCGGGCCTCGGATTCGGCCTGCTGGTGTTTCTGGGCCTCGGCATGCCCGGTTCGACCGGCTGGGTGGCTTTCGCCTTCTTCGCCATCTCCTTTGCGCTGGCAGGCGGCGGCCTGCTCTCCTCGGCCTTTCACCTCGGCCATCCCGAACGCGCGCTCAAGGCGTTCACGCAATGGCGCACAAGCTGGCTCTCGCGCGAGGCATGGACCAGCACCGCCACCCTGACCGTGATGGGGCTTTACGCCATCGGCCGGATATTCTTCGCCGCCGACTGGCAACCGCTGGGCTGGCTGGGGGCCGCGCTGGCGGGGATCACCGTCTATTGCACCGCAATGATCTACGCCAGCCTGCGCGCCGTGCCACGCTGGCACGCGTCGCTGACACCAGTTCATTTCCTCACGCTGTCGGCGGCGGGCGGTGCGCTGCTGGCAGGCCAGACCCGCCTTGCCATCCCGCTGCTGGCCCTCGCAGGTGCGGTGCAACTGGCGCTCTGGCTGCGCGGTGACACGGCGCTGGCGCGCTCGGGCACCACCCTAAGCACCGCCACGGGCCTGACCACCGGCAGCCCGCGTTCGTTCGAATCGCCGCACACCGGCCCCAACTACCTGCTGCGCGAGATGGTGCATGTGGTGGGCCGCAAACATGCGATGCGCCTGCGCGCCATCGCGCTGATCCTTGGCTATGCCCTGCCGGTCATGCTGCTGCTGATGCCCTTCACCCACTGGCTGGGCCTGCTGGCGGTGCTGTGCCACGTCACCGGCATCCTCGCGGGGCGCTGGCTGTTCTACGCCGAGGCCGAGCATGTAGTCGGGCTTTACTACGGGCAAAGATAACCAATTCCTCTCTCCGGAAATATCCCGGGGAGTGAATTGGCCCATCGGGCCAAGAGGGGGGCAGCGCCCCCCAAAACCCCGAGCCGGAGCCCGAAGGGCGCAGGCGAGACATCCTGTGCGCGGCACCGCCGCGCACCGCTCAGCGCTTCGATTTCCAGCTGTCCAGCCAGCGGCGGATGCGTCCGCGTGTGTCGGCAAAGCTGTCGCCCGCCGCATCGAACCCGTCTCCGATATCCTCGAACACCGGATCGATCCGCGCCCGGCGAAACCGCCGCCAGCGCACCCAGACCGCCCAGACCACGGCAAAGAACACGATCAGGATCACGATGTTCAGCCAGGGGATGATCGTCACATCCGGACCATCCACCGCCCGCACGCTGATCGCGTTGGGATAGATCGACAGGAATTCGTTGCGCCAGCCATAATGGCGCAGCACCACCCATTGCGGATCATTCTGGGTCGAACGCAGGTTGTTCGCCTCGGCCTGCAAATTCGCTGTGTCGAACTTGAAATAGGGCGGCCAGCCCCATCCGGTATCCTCGTTGCGATAGATCGACGGACGGTTGCTGGGGCGGAACGCCTGGATGAAGAACACGTCGCGATTGGCCATGCCTTCGGCATTGCCGGTGCCCTGGTTGGCCCAGAAGATCGAGTTCTCGCCGAAATCGATGCGCTGCTCGTAGGTATCGGCGATGCGCACCACGTCCTGATGCGGCAGCGTATAGTGCAGGAACGCCGCGATCAGCCCCCAGACGGTGATCCAGAACGCCCATTTGAGATAATACATGTCTGCGGCCTTTTCAGTGGAAATTGGTCAGGTAGATGATCAGCATCATCAGCGACAGCGGCACGATATAGACCCCCAGGATCAGCTTGCGGCGCAGCGATCCGTCATACTGCTTCAGCCCCGCACGCACGAATGCCTCGCGGTCGCCGGCGCCGATCTCTTCGTCCCATTCCCGCTCCAGCTTGTCACGACGCACCCGGCGCGAATACAGCGACAACGAGAAATAGATTACCGTCAGAACGACAAGCCCGATCCCCAACAGCCGTGCCAGTGCCAGCATCTCAGCGTCCCCTTACCGCACCCCACGGGCCCACCCGTGCGATCACATCCTCTCGCGGGGCCGAGGCCCGGTCCATCGGCGCCTCATGCCCGAACAGCGCCGCGCGCGCCCCCGCCTTGTCTACCTTATACTCCCGGGCAAGAAAATCAGCCACATAGGCTTTCTTGGTCTCGGTCCAGGTCGCATACATCTGGTAAAACAGCGTCTTGTGACAGATGAACAGCTGTCGCACGTCCTTGGGCGACAGTTCCGCCAGCAACTGGTTGATCAGGTCGCGATCCGGGTGATCCCGCGCGCGAAGGGTGTAAAAATAGGCCGGATCATCGCTGTCGATCTCGGGCCAGTCGCCATTCTCCTCGGCCCAGATCACCAGCCGGTTCAGCGTGTGATACTCGGGCGGCATCTGGCTGTGGATCTGCTGGCGCGCCATCTTGCGCAGATCCCCGCGCGAGGCGCCGCTCACGTCCAGCCCCATATCCTGCGCCGCATCCACGATGATGAAATCCATCTTCTGCCGCAGGATCGCCCCCGCATCGATCCCGCGCGCCCGCACGATCGGCTCGACCAGCTGATTGCGTTGCAAGAACAGCGCGATGAAACTGCGATCGGTGATCCGGTACGACGATTTCACCGGCAGCTCTGCCGGATCGATCCAGTCGCCTGCCGTGATGATCGCCGGATGCTCCAGCCCGCGAAACAGGTAGGTGCCACCGAAATGGCTGGTCCAGAAATTGCGCTGCTCGAATTCCATCTGTTTCAGCCGCACGGGGTTGCGCGTGACATCCCCGGTGCGCTGCGCGACACCGATCATGTCGGCGATCAGCACATCGTCGAACCAGGCATCCTCTTCGTTCAGAAAGCGGTCGACCATCTGGCCCAGCTTCTCGGCATCGCGCACGGTACCGCTGGTGGTGTCGGCCTCGATACGGATGCGGCGGATGTCGAACAGGTCCGCCGGGCTGCGCAGCACGAAGACCGAGTTCAGCAACTCGCCCGCCACCGCATCCTTGGCCGTCAGCGCAAAAAGCTGCGCCTCGTTGGCCTCGATGAACTGCCGCAGGATGCCCCGGCTGGTCGAGAAGGTGGCATCCAGCAGCGGCGCAGTCTTCTGCCGGGTGCTCAGCAAAATGAACTGCCGGTTCACGCCCGAATGGTTGAGGTAAAGCGGATCGCCCAGCTCTTCGCCGATTTCCGGACTGAACCCGCTGATATCAATGTGAAAATCGTCCAACCGAGTCTGTTTGCTTGTCAGATGCTCCAGCGCGCGGTTGTACCGCTCCACCAGCGCGGGGCTGTCCACATGGATCAGGTTGCCGAACATCAATCCGCGTTCGATCAGGCGTTTCATGCGCGCATCTCCTCGCCTCGAGCCAAGACCCGCCCTACACTGTCAGGCATAGAGCTTGCGCCCCGGACCCGTGCCACAGGTGCCTCCACTCCTCCTCGTGGGGAGGGGCCGGAGGTGGGGGACGCTGCGCAATGTCTGCTCACCCCTTTCCCTCCAGATACCGCCGCTTGGCCTCTTCCTGTCGGCCGAAATCCCGCACCATGCCTTCAATCGCGATCTCGTCGGACTTGTCGGCATAGCGGAATTCGGAATCCGCATAGCGGTTGATCTCCTGCACCACCATGTCCACCGTGATCGGTCGGCGCAGGTCCGAAATCATCGCCGCCTTTTCGTCATAGCTTTTGAACAGGAACAGATCGGGGTTTTCCATCCATTCGTCGGGAAGCTCAAAGTCCATCGCCCGCACCTTGACCGCGTCGGTGATGTTCTTGATCGCCCGGCCGGTGAAACGCTGGTCCGCTTCCTGTATCGCCTTGAGGTATGTGCCCAGCCTGGCGATCGTGTCCAGCGGCCCGATCTGTTCGGCCACGCGGTCCCAGACCTCCTGCAAGCCCGGCTCGTGCGGGCGGTTGTGCGACTCGAAGCTGGCGGCGACCGCGCGGGTAATTTCCTGCGCGGCGAACAGCTCGTGATCGCCCAGCGGGATGTCGTGCCGCTTGCCCATCAGCAGCGCCAGGATGTCGATGTAATCCGCACGCGTCTGCGGCCCGTCCACCAGGAACCGCGCGCCCGCCCGCTGGCGCAGGGCGTCATCCACGTTCTCGGGAAAATTGCTGAACATGCCGAACGTGCAGTTACCGCGCACCACCGTGTTGGCCCCGGCAAAGGCCTCCATGAACACCGCCGTCACCTCCTGCTGGCCGGCACTGGATTGCCGGTCGCCGCGCTTGCCCGCGATCTGGTCGATGTCGTCGATGGTGCCGAACCCGATCACAGCCGGGTCCAGCACCCCGGTGACAAAGGCCTTGGCGTTCTGCCCCGACTTGCCCTGATAGCTGTCGATATTGTCGATGCCGAAATTCTGATAGCGAAAGGGATAGCCCGCGTTCTGGCAATAGTCATGCAGCAGGCCCGCCATCATCTGGATCAGCGTGGTTTTCCCGGTGCCCGGCGCGCCATCCCCCATGAAGGTGAAGATGAACCCGCCCAGCTCGGCAAAGGGGTTCAGGCGGCGCTCGAAATCATAGGCCATCAGCATCTTGGCCAGCCGCAGCGCCTGATACTTGGCGATATGGTTGCCCACCACCTCATGCGGTTTCTTGAACTGCATGGTCAGCGTGGTGCCGCGTGCCTTGCGGGCGGGGGTAAAGCCCTGGATGGCGAAATCATCCGCCTCGACCCGCCAGCTTGCCGCCGAAAACGGCCCGGTGCGGGCCGCCGTCTGCGCGCGCAAGGCCACCTTGGCCATCAACTGCTCGGCATAGCCCGCCACCACGGCCACCATCCGCGCCTCGTCCGTGCCAAGTGCTGCAATATCCTGATCCAGCTCCCACAGCGCGCCATGCAGGGCCAGTTGCGCGTTGTCGGTCAGCACCTCCTCGGGCGCGCCCACCTCGACCGTCACCTCGGACAGATGCGGCGCGATCAGAAACGCGGTGGCATTGGAAAAGACATGCAGCACCACCAGCGCCTCGGCCTCCAGCAGCTCGCCGAACTCGGCCCGCCGGTCCGCGCCCAGCGACCCTTCCAGATTGGCGCGTTTCAGCGCCGCCAGCCCGGTCATGCCGGAAAACGCCTCGCCCAGCGCCAGCGCGATGGCCAGTGCCCGGCGCAACCCGTGGATCACGCTGGCCTGCAAGGGCGAGATCAGCGGATCGTCGCCATCAGACCCTTCGATCCGCGCGATCACCTGCACGCCCTCGGGCCGCGCGGTGGATCGCGTGACCAACCCGGGCGTGGTCGACCGGAACCGCCGCGCGCCGGTGACAACGCCCGCCGACCGCTCGACCGGCGCGGCCTTTGGCTTGCCGATCCGCGGCGTGTGATCCACCCCCTCCAGCATCGCGGCGGCGGCGGCGTAATGCGCGCGGATCTCGTCCTCGCGCAGCTCCATCTGGTCCCATGTCAGGCTCATGCTGTCCTCGTTCGCTGTGCGCTGCCACGCTTCATCTTGCCAAGTTAACTCTCGCCGGAGGCACGGCCCGGCACGGGCCAGTCAATAGCTCAGCACCCGCCCCCCCGCGCCGACCACGAACTTGCGCACCTGCGCAAATCCCGCAGGCGCGCGTTCGGCCAGCACCTGGAACGGCCGCTCGGGCAGGATGATTGCCCGTTCGGTCCGCGTGGCCCCGGTGTCCACCCCGCGCCCCGAAAACGGGTCGAGCGCAAAGATCTCGCGCTCGGCGGTGGTGAACCAGCCGACCTTTTCCGCCTCGACCCGCTCGCTTTCCAACTCTTCGGTGGTCCAGGCCAGCGCCCAATCCTGCCCCTCGGGGCTGCCCGCCTCGGCCAGCACCTCGCGCAGCGGGCCCGACTGGCTGGTATAGCTGTTCGAATACATCGGCCCAACGTGGAACCGACGCAGCCGCTTTGGGTGCAGGTTGTTGAAATACCGGTCGAACCCGGTGGCGATCGTCACCAGCTTCAGCGCGCCCATGCTCTGCCCCATCAGATGGGCCTGCACCTCGGGCCAGCGGCGTTCGTCCTTGGGCAGGGCCACGCGGCCCGAATCCTCGACCTCCATCAGGTAGATCGTGGGCAGGTTGATCTGGCTGTCATAGACCGCCCAGTGCAGCAGATAGCGCCGCCGCTCCTCGCCCGCCAGCCAGACCGCCTGCGGATCGTTGCGCGCCCAGAACAGATCGCCGCGCGCCAGCTCCTCGTAATACAGCCGCTGCGACAGCGCGAATTGCAGCCGCGTGGGCAGTTCGCGGTCGCCCACGATCTTGCGCAGCATCTGGTCCTTCAGGGTCGGAACATCCGCCATCCCCGCCAGATGCTTGGGCGCCTGCACCGCGTCATTCGCCATCACCAGCAATTCGTTGAACACCGGAAAGCCCGATTCAACCGTGTCGATCTGGAGCGAGCCGAAAAACTGCCCGGTATCACGCCCCGCCAGCAGGTATTTCATGCTCAGCGCGCGAAAGGTGAAACTGATCGCCGTCACATAGCGGGTCAGGATCTTGACCTCGCGCGCACTCAGCCGCCCCTCGGCTTCCATCACCCCGGCCACGCGGGCCATGTGCCGGGTGATCGCGCCGAACTTGCGAAAATACCGCCGGCTGGCAAAGGTATCGGTCAGCGCCGCGTATTCGCGCGACAGATCAGCGCCCGTGGTCCCGGTCATCTGGTACCCCATCCGCGCGCATCACGCGCCATAGATATTCTTGTCGTGCTTCTCGACGATAGTGGCGAACCGCCGGGCAAAGCGTTCATCGGCCTTGGCCTTGGCCTCCAGCACCTCGCGGGCAAAGACCATGTGACCCTCGTGCGCCTCCAGCATGTCGGCCATACGCTGGTTGGTGGCGGTGCCGATCGCGGCCATGGCGCTTTGCGCCTCCTTGTCGGTTTCGACCCCGATCTCGTTGATCCGGTGCGCCACATCCTGCTGCTGCGCGGTCTTCAGCGACTTGGTCAGCGCGTCATACAGCACCACGCGCTGTTTCGTATCCGTCTGCAGCTTGTTGATCAGCACCATCTGCGTCGCCGCCTGATTCTGCAGGCTGTCGACCCAGGACTTGCCCTTTTCGATATAGCGTTCCAGCGTCTGGCTCTTGGCCAGCTTGACCTGCTCCTGCTGGACCATATCGTTATAAGCCTTGTTCAGATCGGCCAGCTCGGTTTCCAGCCGGGTGCGCGCGGCGGCGTCCTGTTCGACGCTGATGCGATTTTCCAACTCGATGATCCGGGGGTCCATCGCCAGTATCTCGGCCCGCACCGCCTCAAGCTCGCCCACGGTGAACTCGCGCTCGTCCAGCGTTTCGGTCAGGTTGGTCTCGACCTTCTCTTTCTGCTCGTTCAGGACCGCCAACTGCCCTTGCAGCAGTTGCGTGATCACGTCCGACTTGGCGATCAGATCCTGCAACTTGTCATCGATGCTGGCGGTGCGCATCCGGTCCTGCCGCATCGACTGGGATTTCCCGCGCGAGAAGATACCGACAAAGCTCTCCCACCCGGTTTTCGACCGCATCTCGTCGAAATCCTTCGAGAATGCAGCGGTCACATCGTCCAGCCCCATGATCAGCTCGGCGATATTGGCGTTCATCACCTCGGTATGGGCATGCACGTCGTCCAGAGTGGCGTTTTCGATATCAATCGCCACATCGTCCCCGGTTTTCAGCTTCGAGCGCGCCGTCTCGATCCGGCCTGTCAGCTCCGAGATCTTGGCCTGCGCCTCGGCCACCTGTTTTTGCGATTGCTGCACCTGTGCGTCGAAATTCGCCATCGAAATCTCCTTGTCCTCGTCACCGCATCCCTCGGGATGTATATGGGTAATGTAACGCCCGTTTACATCGGGCAGGCAATGCAATTCTGCGCAAGTCTGGCAAAATGCCGGGACAAAGGAAAGTGGCTTCGCAACTGCTGCGACCATGTCAGCCGCCTGGCGTCCAGCCGACCTGCCTCGCAAGCCTCAACGGCACGCGAGTATCGACATCTGCAACGTCATGTATCCGACGCAGGCCATGCCCCGGGACATATCCGGTGATGCCTCTACTCCAGCGCAGAGCGCGTGCGCCGGACCAGCCGCTCGCCGGGCAAGTCGCGGCCAAGGATCGTGCTGCGCGTGTCGCGCGCGAAAGTGCCCAGAAGCTGGCGATAGAATTGCGACCGGCTGCCGGTGATGGCCGAGGCCGCGCCGCCAAGAACGCTTTCGGCGGCGTCTCCCGCGCTGACCGCAATCGGCACGGACGCGCGCAGGGTGCCCGAAGGGTCGATCAGCCGGACCGAGCCTGCCAGTTCCGACCGGTCGCTGCCCAGCGCGGTGCGGGTCGCGCTTGCGACGGCAAGCCGCCCGACCTCGACCTGCATGGTCCAGCCGCCGGCCTGCGCAACGCGGTCCGAGAACTCACGCCGCAAGACCCCCTGAAGGTCCGGGGCAAGCAGGTTGCGCACATCCTGCGCGCCGGCATTCAGAAAGGCGGCAGCAGAGGTGACGACCTCGAAGGTCGAGATGCGCAGCGCGCTGCGCTCTGCCGGGCTCAGCGCGGTGTCGGACGGGATGGGGGCGCAGGCAGTCGCCACCGCGACGGCGGACAGCGAGGCCAGAACCTGACGGCGTTGCATGGGACCTCCCGGTCGTTAAGGTTTCAGACGGCATGCCAAAACGGTATGCTTATGTGTGCAAACCTGTCCCGATCGACGCCGATTTCAAGGATGCCCCATACCTCAAGGTCTCGGCACGGCTTTGCCCGGGCCGCCGGGTCGCGCCCGACCCCCCCCCAGGGGAATCGCTTTTGGGCCGATCGGTGTGTTTGAGCGCGCTTGCGTCTGAGCCTGAGTTGGATTCTGTAATGTTGGG